>CADCPL010000235.1 GCA_902803305.1 uncultured Lachnospiraceae bacterium | reverse complement strand
TAAAGCCGGAGATATACAAGCTTGCCAAAGATTTTCTCGCAGTGGAGATAGAGCGCACCACAGCGATGGGATCCGATACTCTCATACTCCATCCCGGTTCGGCGGTAGGCGCCGACAGAGGCGATGCGATAGAGCAGATAATCGAAGGACTGAACACGATACTTACGCCCGATACAAAATGCAACATCGCGCTTGAGACCATGGCCGGAAAAGGCAGTGAGATCGGATGCACTTTTGAAGAGATAGCAGCGATCATCGAAGGCGTAAAGTGCAGCGATAAGCTGAAGGTATGTTTTGACACATGCCACGTGTTCGATGCCGGTTACGATATAGCAGCTGACCTTGACGGCGTACTTGAAAGATTTGATAAAACAGTGGGAAAAGACCGAATAAGCGTCTTTCATATCAACGATTCCAAGAATGAACTCGGATCACACAAGGACAGGCACGCAAATATCGGCGAAGGCATGATAGGTCTTGACGCGATAAGCAGGATCGTATTTCATCCCGATTTTGTAAGTGTGCCGAAGATACTTGAAACTCCGTATATCACGGATTCCGAAGGCGAGAGCAGAGCGCCCTACAAAGAGGAGATCGCGCTGATAAGATCTTCGGGGCAGTAGATGGTCAGATCCGGAGCAATGCTGTGTCCGAAGCCGTAGGCGGCAAACACAAAACGTACCTGCGCCTGCCTTGAAGCTTCCTCATCCATATGAGTATCGCCCACATAGATCGGATCCGTAAGGCCGTGCTTTTTCGTGATATATCTGATATTGTCGGCTTTAAGAAGATCCGTATCACCCGGGCAGACATGGTCCATGAAGTATTTCCCGTATCCTGTCTTCTTAAGGAACAGCTCTATATATCCGGCCTGACAATTGCTCACGATAAACAGCTTGTGATCGCGGCTCAGTTCTTTAAGAGTCTTCTCCAGTCCCGGGTATACCGCTCCCGATTCACGCTCCAGAAATTCATGCTCATACGAAAAGCACAACGGTTTGAACGCTGCCCTTACATCTGCGTTCTCATCAGGCATGATCGCGGCTATTATATCATCCATCGGAAGTCCGAAAAGCGACCTAAGATCGTCGGCCGTTACCGATATGTTCTTTATGCCCGAATCCTCTATCGCCTTGTTCCACGCTCTTTCCACAACATTCGTGGAATCCCACAGCGTTCCGTCCACATCAAATATTATCCCGTCAACAGATCTCATATCCGTTCCCCCAAAATTGTTCAAGGCTTTCCATTACATCATCAACTCTGCATATGACATGATCTTCCCACTCACGCGGAAAGAGTCTTTGATAATCGCGTTCCAAAAATCTCTCGTCAAGAAGCGCCACGACTCCCCTGTCCTCCTCGGTCCTTATCACACGTCCCGCCGCCTGAAGAACCTTGTTCATTCCGGGATACCTGTACGCATATGCAAACCCGTCAAGTCCCATTTCATCATAACAGCGCTTCATCAGGTCCCTCTCGACGCATACCATCGGAAGCCCGGTCCCGACGATCATCGCACCGATCAGCGCATCATTCTTAAGATCTATCCCTTCGGAAAAGATCCCGCCGAGAACACAGAATCCGAGAAGAGTGTTGTCCGAAGGCTCGGAAAATCTCGACAAAAAATCCTCTCTTTCCTGTTCGGACATCGACGGAGACTGCACCACGACTTCCTGTTTTTCGGGATCATGATACCTGCTCATGAACAGTTCGTAAACACTTCCCAGCATCGCAAACGACGGAAAAAACACCATGTAATTTCCTGCCCTGGCAAGCGACACGGAGGCTATATAAACTGCCATCCTGTCATACTCACTCTCACCTCTTCTTGCGTATCTGCTCGTTACATCTCTTGCAACAAGTATGGCACGGTTAGCGGGATCGAACACCGATCTTGCATATACCGCAGGATCACCGTCATCGGCTCCGAGCATCATACGATAGTAACCGATCGGGATGAGCGTGGCCGAAAAAAATACGGTCGCCCTTGCCTTGTCGGTACATGTCCTGACTCTCTTTGCGGGATTCGCACACATGAGATGCGCGGAAAAATCACCGTTATCTTCCATTTTCGTGTAAGTGACATAATCCCGATCGTTCATGTTCTCATATATGTTAAGAAAATGCCTGAGTTCAAAATAAAACTCCAGCAGCTCATCCGTATGCTCAAAGTGCTCCTGATCGTCAAAAAACTGCTCAAGCCGTCCGTTCAGTCTGAGAAGAAGGCTTACAAGTCCTTCAAAGTCTTCAGTGACCTTTACACCGTTTTCACATTCTCTTTTAAGCGTGAGCAGGTGTCTGTTGCAGCTCTCAAGGGATCTGGCAAGGTACGGATCCGTATCCTTCACAAGACGTTTTATGTCAAGAAATCGCTCTTTTACAAGCGTGGCCGAATACATCTTCATCGCACGCTCCGCCAGGTTATGCGCCTCATCGATAAGGAACAGGAAAGACCCCGAAGCCGTCTCTGAGAAAAACCTCCGCAGATAGGCATTCGGATCAAATACATAATTATAATCGCATATGATCATATCGGAAAACAGCGACATATCAAGAGAATACTCAAACGGACAGACCATGTGCTTATCAGAGTACTCCTGTATCTTTTCTCTCGAGAATTCATCCTCGTTTACGAGAAGATCGTACATTGCATCATTTATCCGATCAAAATGTCCTTTTGCATACGGGCATGCGTCGGGATTACACTCGCACCTCTGCTGCGGACATATCTTTTCCTTTGCGGTAAGCGTTACCGATTTGAGCTTAAGACCTCCCCCGGACAGAACCTTCAGACAGTCCGATGCAACAGTCCTTGTGATCGTCTTGGCCGTCAGATAAAATATCTTGTCAGCTTTTCCCTCTGCGAGCGATTTCAGCGCCGGATAGACGTTTGCCAGAGTTTTGCCCACACCTGTCGGCGCCATGACAAACAGTCGCTCTGATCTTGCTATGGATCCGTAAACCTGCGCAACGAGTTCCCTCTGTCCGCTCCTGTACGGATAAGGGAATTCAAGAGTCTCTATGCTCATGTTCCGGATCTTACGCCATCCCGTCTCAAAGTCGGCCCATCTGACATATTCCTTTATCAGCTTATCGAACCAGTCCGTTATCTCTTCTCTCGTATACAGACTGTCAAAATATCTGATCTCATGCGTCTCGGTATTGCAATAAGTCATACGGACCCCTATCTCCTGAAGGTCCGCAATGTCAGCCACCATATATGCATAACACATTGCCTGGGCAAGATGAACTCCGTCCGGTTCTTTAAGCCGTTCAAGTTCGCGATATGTTGTCTTGATCTCATCGACCACCACATGGTCCGAGCTTTTGACCGCAGGGGTACTCGCACTTTCCGAGTTGTTACTTCCTGCTTCAAGAAGCGGTATTACCCGGTTTTCAAAATCGGACGGTATGATGATACCGTCCGCTCTTCCGTCAATGATTATGTTGGCATCACCGCGTTTGATGATGCATTTTAAATAAACCTCGGGATGATACAGTTTTCCCATACGTCGCTGTATCATACGATGTATATTGGCGCCCTCGAGCATGACCTCGGGACCGCCGGTGCTGTTGCGGCGTCTGTCTATGTCGCCGCTTCGCATGATGAATTCAACCAATCCCCGTACGGAGATCCTGATCTCAGGGATCATCTATAACGCTGCCTTTATCTTATCAAGGATATCCGAATACATTGCAGCAAGCGAGTCATTCTTCTCCCTGATGAATTCGATATTTCCGTCGGCGGCTGCGTACTCGAGTTCCTTGGCAAGATCCGACAGTTCGATCGCGCCGATAGTACGACTCGTCGACTTGATCGCATGCGCAACGACTCTGTAGTTCGCTATATCCTCCGCCGCAAAATAGTCGGCCAGTTCTTTGCGTCTGTCCTCTTCAAGATATCCTTCAAGGATCTCGCGGTAGATCTCTTCATCACCCGCGCAATACTCAAGAGCAACATCCTGATCGAGAAAATCAAATCCGGTCATCTGCTGCCTCTCATTCTATCGTAAGTATCTCGGAGAAACCTGTTACATCAAAGATCTCCATAATGATGTCGCTGACATTGATGAACTTCATCTTGCCCTGCTTCTCCATTATCTTCTGTGTTGACAAAAGTACACGAAGTCCTGCAGAAGAGATGTACTCAAGTCCCGCAAGATCAAACACAAGATCCGTTACTCCGTCGATGGATCCCTTGACTTTTTCCTCGAGCTCGGGAGCCGTTGTCGTGTCAAGACGTCCTTCGGGTGAGATGATAAGTTCGTTACCGTTTTTTGTTTCGTTGATAGTCATTTTGATTCCTCCTAGAGACTCTTTTTAAGTTTAAGTATATTCTTTCCTTCGTTATATTCGTAAGTCACATCATCCATGAGATTCTTGGTCATAAATATGCCAAGTCCTCCGATATCCCGTTCCTCAGCCGAAAGTGTAATGTCGGGATCATCCCGCTCCAGCGGATTGTACTCCACTCCGTGATCCATGAAAGTGATGGTAACGGTTGCCGGTTCATCCGTGATCTCGACTCTTACGACCGCCTTGCCGATGCCGGTCTTATATGCATAGTGGGCGATATTGACAAATATCTCTTCCACGGCTATATCAACCTGATTCTTTGTCTTTTCGGGACATCCGATCTTATCGAGATAATCCTTGACGAACTCCTGAACGTACTCGAGGTTTTCCGTCAGTGCATCCGTTTCGAGCTCATTGGCGCTGAACGTGAGCGAATCGGCCTTATCAAGAAGGTCGAGAAGTTCACTCTTCCAGTGCTCGATCTCGGCTCTTCCCTTTTCGCTCTCAAGACCTTTCCTTCTGATGGAACGTCTTATCAGTCTGACATAACCGATTATCCTTGCCTTATCCTCAACCTCGCGTATCTTTGCCTCGTTATCCGTTTCAAGATACTTTGCAAGAGTCTTATGCCAGAAATCGATCGCCGCACTCCGCTCGATCCCGAGGAAATCCTTCGTGACACCCTCGTCCATCTCTCCGAATCCCACATAAGCATTGAACATTGAAGCAAGCTCGAAAATAGGATCGCCGACGGCAAGAGTATCCATATCGATGAGAAGTACCTCTCCGTCCTGGAATTCAAGATTGTTCGTATGATAATCTCCGTGGATCATATGGTTACTGACCGGAATATTTTCAATAAGTTTCTTTAATCTGTCATATGCCTCGGCAGGTAAATGATCTTTCAGGAAATCAGCCCACTTCAGTGCCGTTTCCTTCATGTCCGGAAGCTTACCCGCGGGAACCTCGGTACCGTGTATCTTCCTGAGCATCTTCACGAACTCGTCAACACACCAGTCGACCTTCTCCGGCTCACTTACCATGATACGCGACAGTGATTTTGCATTCAGAAGTTCAAACACCGAGCCGTAACTGTCACCCACTCTTACAACATCATATGAAATGGCTGTCGGGATCCCGAGGACAAGCGCAAGCTTTGCCACTTCACGTTCGTTTCTTATCTCTTCGAGTGCATTTGCATTCTTGTAAACCTTGACCAGATTGTCCTGATCTATACGGTACAGTATCCCGTTGGCGCCCTGTGCTATAGGCTCGCAGCCTTCTATCGAGATAACCTTATATGCCTTCTCCACGTTGATTATCTGCGTGAATCCGGTCATCTCAAATATCTCGTATACTTCCGAGCTGACACCACGTATCACAAGATCCGGATGGTCTTTTTTGATATGCAACAGCACTCTGAGGCCTGCACTGGAGATGTATTCAAGGCCCGATGCGTCGATCTCTATAGGCCCTTCTCCCGTTATCTGACTCGTAATGTACTGTTCCGTTTCGGCCGCATTGTTTGAATCCACACGTCCGTCAAGTTTGATCAGAATCTTTTCGTTTTCCATAAGATCAATCCTCATATACCTTCATATTCTTAAGAAATTTTACCATACCTTTCGGAAGTATGGAAGTATCAGAAAGACCTGTATCCCCCAAAATGACCATTTTATTTTTTCCGTGATAGTCAGATCCCGCGGTAACATACAGATCATACTTATCGGCAAGGGATAATATTTCATTTCTGAGTTTTGCCGAAAAACCGGAATAAAAAGCCTCCAGCCCGGCCAGACCATATTCCAGAAGGCGGCGTACCCTCTCATCCATTTCATCACCTATGATAAGCTGATCTCCGCTCCCGTATGAAGGGTGGGCCAGCACCGGAACCCCGCCTGCCGCGAGTATCCCGCTTATGGCGAACTCAGGCTTGACATATGCGCTCTTAAAATGGATCTTATCGATAAAATCGTGTATGGCGACCTCTTTGCTCGGTGCGTATCCGTACTTGACCATGAGATTTCCGATGTGAGGCTTGCCGGGATTATCCATGGACAGGAGCGTATCAAGTTCCTCCTGAGGAAAGTCGAATCCGAATTCATTCTTAAGAAAATCAAGTCGTGCACGTACCTTTCCCATTCTGAAATCATGTCCTGTCTGTACCACATCGAGTATAGCGGGGCTTGACGTATCAAACCCGTATCCGAGTATATGATACTTACCCTCACTGTCCTTGCACGAAAACTCAGCACCCGGTATGAACTTCGGGTCAGAGTCCGTTATTACAGATCTTACAGCAAGATTTCCTTTAATATCATCATGATCGGTTACAGCAAACAGCTCTATCCCTGCTTTTTTTACATTTTCAAGAAGTTCCTGCGGTGTATCCGTTCCATCGGAAACGTTCGTGTGAAGATGTAGATCTATCTTTTTAGTCATCATTTTGCATCCATTTTTTTGATCACTATAAGTTCTACAGATTTCTTCGTTACCTTGACCTTTACATCATTTGCCATCGAAGACAGTATCGATTCTCCGAGAAGCGACGTATCACCCGTACTCTCGAACTCACGAAGTGACCATGTATATGACCTTCCTTTTTTTTCTTCTTCATCCTTCTTCTGAAGGATACCGTTCATCGTCATCTGCCAGATCTTGCCGGAGAGGTTCTGTACGGCCTCATTCCTGCCGGATGTTGACAGTTTCATCAGTTTCTGGTACTCGGCACTTTCAACACTGGTCGGCATATGCAGGTGTATCCTGCTCATAAGTCCGGTTCCTTCTATCCAGAAGGTTGCCTTGGCATCTTCTATTATATTCCTGACTATGCCTATGAGCTCCTCGGATATGAGCTGCAGCTGCATGATGTTCTTCTGTTTGAGCCTCAGCCTGTTGCCGTATTGCTCCGTAGCCTTTATGACACGCTGTATAGGATCATCCGTATCATACAGTCTGTAAGTATCTGTCCGGAAATTTCTTTTAACGGGACCTGCCGTACCGGTTTCTTTTTTCTTATCGGGAACTGTATTTTCAAGTACAACTTCTTCCTTGGAAATAACGTTCAGATAGTTATATGGTATCTCAATACCGTGAGCCCTGAATGCCTTATTGACGCGCACATTCATATCGGTCATCGCAACATATGAGTCCGTCGTGGGGTTGACAAATATCGTGGTATCAAGTATCAGACTGCTGTCTCCGAACTCAAGGAAGTATACCGGACCCGAATCCTCTTTGATACCGTTTCTCTCGACATCAAGCGCATACGGGCAGGCCACAACACAGTCCCTTATCACGTCCATTGCTTTCTGAACATCCGTATCATAGCTGACGCTGTACTGCAGATGAAGTCCTCTTCTTTCCTGTTTGTAGCTTGAGTTTTTGATGACTTTGGAGTTGAGCTGACTGTTGGGGATGATTATCCTGATCCCGTCATATATCCGAAGTACCGTGTGTCTGAGGGTTATGTCCTCAACTATGCCGGGTACCTGACCCTCGACCTCTATCCTATCGCCTATCTCAAACGGCTTGTTGATACTGATGAGATAACCGCTTATCAGGTCAGCGATGACCGGCTGAGCCGCAAAACCTATGATCGCAACAGCAAGTGCGGAACTTCTGAAGAACAGAGTTCCGAGACTTATGGAATCGGAAACAACACCCACTCCGTTGATGATGGCGCCCACGATTATGACAAGACGTATCATCTGGATGAGGAATCGCGTATGAAGATTGTTGTTCTTCTTAACCACCCTGTTAAAAAGAAGCTTGGTCAGGATCAGTGCGACGACTGCACCTGCGATCACGGCCAGAAGACCGATCAGTTTTTTCTCCGTCATATATTCCCTCTTTCGGTATTGTACATTTACCCGCGCTCCGCCATCAGTCCTTCAACATATCTGACGGAACCCATGGCATCCTTGGAGTATGCATCCGCGCCGATCTTATCGGCATATTCCTGTGTAAGAACCGCTCCTCCGACCATGACCTTGCACCATTTTGCCTTTTCATGGATGAGCTTTATCGTCTCTTCCATCGCAGGAACGGTAGTTGTCATAAGCGCGGACAGACCGCACACGTCGGCATGTATCTCATTTACTGCCCGCAGAACCTCTTCGGGATCAACATCTTTTCCGAGATCCGTAACATCAAATCCGTAGTTTTCGAGCAGCAGCTTTACTATGTTCTTTCCTATATCGTGGACATCGCCCTTCACGGTCGCGATCACTATCCTGCAATCACTTCCGGCGCGCTTGTTTTCGTCCTCTTTATCCCTGTTCTTTTCCATCTGAGCCTTTATTATCACAAAGGCTTCCTTGGCCGCTTCCGCGCTCATAAGGAGCTGCGGCAGATACATCCTCTTTTCTTCAAAACCCTGACCCACTTCATTAAGCGCAGGTATGACTTCTTCCGATACGATCTCAAGAGGGTCGCGATGCTCCTCATTTATCATCCTGTCCGTGATCTTGCCGGACATTTCCTTAAGACCCTTTACTATAGCATCCATAAGCGGCGTCAGCTGCAAGCCGTCATCTTTTTTAGCTTCCGGTGCGGAGGTCGCAACAGTCGTCTGCTTTGCATATTTTTGCTCGTAACCGTCCGCAAATTCCATGAACTCTTTGCAGTTGGCATCCAGATCATGGAGTGCCCGATAACTGTAATACGTCGCCATCATCTCCGGTGCGAACGGATTCATTATCGCTGCCGAGAGGCCGCGTTCAAGAGCAGCTGCAAACATTCCGGCCGTGATCATGTTGCGGTTCGGAAGTCCGAACGATACATTGCTTATCCCCAGAGACGTATGAACACCGTACTTACTTCTGAGGATACGTACGCATTCGAGCGTCGTAATGGCGGCACCCGTATCGGCACTTATCGTCATGCAAAGAGGATCGAATATCAGGTCCTTGCGTCCTATCCCGTAACTTTCAGCGGTTTTGATTATCTTATCCGCTACCGCAAGCCTTCCTTCAACGGTCTCGGGAATACCCTGTTCATCGATCGTAAGACATACCACAAATCCGCCGTATTTCTTTACAAGCGGAAAAATGGCATCCATTACTTCCTGCTTTCCGTTTACGGAATTTATCATGGCTTTTCCGTTATAAGCACGAAGCGCCCTTGTCATCGCCTCGGGATCGGCCGTATCGATCTGTAGCGGAAGGTCGGTGACCGCCTGGAGCTCTCTGACCACCTCGGTCAAAAGCGCAGGTTCATCAATGTCGGGGATCCCCACATTCACATCCAGAATGTGTACCTTCTCATCCGCCTGGCGCAGTCCTTCATTTAATATATGATCCATATCATGTTCGATGAGCGCCTGCTTGAGTTTTTTCTTTCCCGTAGGATTAATGCGCTCTCCGATCAGTATGGGATCTTTGTCAAAATAAACCGCATGTGTATATGAACTTACCACCGAAAGACCTTTGTCGGTAACCGGCAGCGGCTC
>CADCPL010000234.1 GCA_902803305.1 uncultured Lachnospiraceae bacterium | reverse complement strand
TATCTCCTGATCCCGTCTGAGGCGGATGATTTTGACGACCTAGTCGCTGCATGCTCTGTGGCAACGAGGATCCTGGGGTTCGTTAATGCCCCGTCCATCATGCAGCTGGCAATAGCGAGGTGCATAGATTCGACTACGGACGTGTCATATTACGACAGGAACCGTAACACGCTCTACGAAGGACTGACAAAGTGCGGATTTACATGTCAGAAGCCGGAAGGAGCGTTCTATCTGTTCATGAAGTCACCCATCGACGATGACAAGGAATTTGCCAACATGGCAAAAAAGTACAATATCCTGATCGTGCCGGGCTCAACTTTCATGTGCAGCGGGTATGTCCGGATCGCGTACTGCGTATCATACGAGACGGTGGTGAACTCACTGCCTAAATTCGAGATGTTGGCGAAGGAGCTTGGACTTAAATAAGATGAGTTGGGAAGATAAAGTCAGAAAGGTTGTGCCCTATATTCCGGGTGAGCAGCCGAGCGATGATCACAAGGTAATAAAACTTAATACCAACGAGATGCCATATCCGCCTTCACCAAAGGTTTCCGAGGCACTTGCAGGATTTGATACCGAGAGTCTGCGGCTGTATCCGGCTCCCGATGTGGGACCGCTCCGTGATGCTCTGGCGGCAAGGTACGGCGTTGCATGTGATGAGGTTTTTGTAGGGGTCGGATCCGATGATGTCCTTGCAACAGCCTTTCTTACGTTCTTTTATTCCGATAAACCCGTGATATTCCCGGATATCACGTATTCATTTTACGATGTATGGTGCGATGTCTACAGGATCCCATACGAGACGAAGAAACTTGACGAGGATTATCATATAGTAAAAGCCGATTATCTCGGCGAAAACGGCGGTATCGTCATAGCAAATCCCAATGCACCTACCGGCATTTCCGAGGAAAGAGATGTGCGCTTTATTGAGGATATAGTTACGGCAAATCCCGAAAGCGTTGTGATAGTTGACGAAGCATATGTGGATTTCGGCGGGGTAAGTGCTCTTCCGCTCATTAAGAAATACGATAATGTCCTGATCGTGCGGACTTTTTCCAAATCAAGGGCATTTGCCGGCATGAGGATCGGCTTCGCAATGGGAAACAGCCGCCTCATCAAATATATGAATGATGTTAAGTACTCGGTCAACTCATATACGATGAACCGTCCGGCGATAGAACTGGGTATTGCGGCTCTTTCAGATGAGGAGTATTACGAGAAGGCCGTTGCCAAAGTGGTAAAGACCAGGCAGTGGACCAAGAAGGAACTTGAGGATAGGGGATTTTCGGTCACCGATTCCAAGACGAACTTTGTGTTCGCGGCTCCGCCGGAAGATAAGATAAGTGCCAAGGAGCTGTTCCTGCAGCTTAAACAGCGTGATATATATGTCAGATGGTGGGATAAGGACAGGCTGAGAGAGAGACTGCGTATATCCGTCGGGACCGATGTGGAAATGCAGGCATTCGTAGCGGCAGTTGATGAGATCATGGCATAAAGTACATACAAGAGGTTGAAGGAAAAACATGACAGTATTTACACACTATATAATGGTATTTTTGATATCGATGGTGCCGCTCATTGAACTAAGAGGCGCCATTCCTTATGCAGTAGGGTTTATAAATGCGGGCGTTCCGCTCTCGCTACCGCTTTGTTACGTTGTGGCGATCGTAGGAAATATGCTCCCGGTGCCGATCATCTTCTTTTTTGCCAGGAAGGTTCTGGAATGGGGAGCCGATAAACCTGTCATAGGCGGATTTTTCACGTTCTGTCTGGAAAAGGGACATAAAGGCGGGCAGAAGCTTCAGGCCAAGGCAGGAAGAGGCCTGTTTGTAGCACTTCTTTTGTTCGTGGGGATCCCGCTTCCCGGAACGGGTGCCTGGACGGGAACGCTTGCGGCAAGTCTTCTGGACATGGATTTTAAATCGAGCGTTATAGCAGTGATGCTTGGAGTTGTGCTGGCCGGAATCATAATGGGGATTGTCAGCATGGGCCTTTTCGGAGCGATATTTGCACTATGAGTGATCATATAATAAGAGCAACAGCGGCAAACGGATGTATCAGGGCGTTTTGTGCGACAACAAGAGACCTTGTTGAATATGCAAGAAGCTGCCATAATACATCGCCTGTTGTTACAGCCGCCCTCGGGAGGCTTCTTACGGCAGGCGCGATAATGGGCAGCATGCAAAAGGGTGATGATGACATCTTAACACTCCAGCTTCGCGGAGCGGGTCCGATGAAGGGGATCACTGTCACTGCGGACTCAAAAGCCGATGTTAAAGGATATCCGATCGTTCCTGATGTGATCATACCCGCCAACAGCAAGGGAAAACTGGATGTAGCCGGTGCCATCGGAGTCGGGATACTGTCCGTTATAAAGGATATGGGCCTGAAGGACCCGTATGTCGGGCAGGTGGAGCTTGTTTCCGGTGAGATAGCGGAAGATCTGGCGTATTATTTTACGTCAAGTGAACAGGTGCCGTCCGCGGTATCTCTTGGCGTACTGATGGAAAGAGACAATACGGTCAGACAGGCCGGAGGACTGATAATACAGGCACTTCCGGGTGCAAGCGAGGAGCAGATCGCATCTCTTGAAGAAAAACTTACCGGTATCCCTTCAATGACGCAGATGCTCGACGAAGGAAGCAGCCCGGAGGATATACTGACGCGGATACTCGGAGATGCGGATCTTCAGATCCTTGATAAGATACCGACGAGATTCTGGTGCGGGTGCGACAGGAGCCGGGTTGAAAAGGTGATCATCAGCCTTGGCAGGGAAGAATTGAAGAAAATGTCCGAGGATGGTGAGCCGATCGAGCTGAAGTGCAGCTTTTGCAACAAGGCTTACACGTTCTCGCCTGAAGAGATCAGGAAGATATATAACAATATCAAATAAAGAGCATGCGTAAAAAGGGGAGAGATCATGAAATTCACTAAGATGCACGGCTGTTCAAACGATTATGTCTATGTTGACTGTTTTTCCGAGACGGTAGCAGACATGGGAGTATTTGCCAAGGAGGTCAGTGACCGACACAAAGGCATAGGTTCCGACGGGGCCATTTTCATCTGTCCTGCAGAAGGGGCGGACTGCGAGATGAAGATGTACAATTCCGACGGCTCTTATTCCGAGATGTGTGGAAACGGCATCAGATGCGTGGCAAAATATGTATACGACAACGGAATTGTAGACAGCAAGGACATTACGATCCTCTCGGGCGGACAGATCAAGAAAGTCCGTGTTGAGACGGGTCCGGAGGAGATAAACGACCTTACGGGAAAGACTTACTCCAAGCGGGAAGACGGCATGGCGGTAAATAAGGTCCGTGTAGACATGGGTGAACCGATCCTTGAGCCCGATAAGATCCCGGTAATGCTATCGGACGGGTGCGAAAAGGTTGTAGATCATGATCTTTTCGTGGATGATGCCAATTACAAGATGACATGTGTTTCGAT
Organism: uncultured Lachnospiraceae bacterium; assembly: GCA_902803305.1. Lineage (GTDB taxonomy): Bacteria > Bacillota > Clostridia > Lachnospirales > Lachnospiraceae > UBA2868. The sequence goes on along the minus strand of CADCPL010000234.1, from coordinate 1,250 downwards.
GGGAAATCCCCACTGTGTTGTATTTGTGGACCATGTGGGCACCGTTCCGATCGAGCAGCTCGGACCGAAATTCGAAAATCATGTATGCTTCCCGAACCGTATAAATACGGAGTTTGTTCACGTGCTGGACAGACAGAACGTGTGGATGAGGGTATGGGAACGCGGAGCCGGAGAGACTCTTGCCTGCGGTACCGGTGCATGTGCTACGGCAGTGGCATGTATCCTTAATAACCTGACGGATGATCATGTGACGGTTCACTTAAAGGGCGGTGATCTCGATATATTATGGGACAGAAACGATAATCACGTATACATGACGGGCGGAGCCGTTACAGTATTTGAAGGAGAGATATAGATATGACGAACGTACCTGAGATATTCGGGAGCATGGTATTTAACGACGCCGTGATGCACGAGCGACTTCCGGAGGAAACCTACAGATCGCTCCATAAGACGATAGAGGACGGAAAAGAGCTGGATATCACCGTTGCCAATGCGGTTGCCTCCGCGATGAAGGACTGGGCGATAGAAAAGGGGGCAACACATTTTACCCACTGGTTTCAGCCGATGACGGGCAGAACGGCGGAAAAGCACGATTCTTTCATATCTCCGCAGTCTGACGGACGCGTGATCATGGAATTTTCCGGTAAGGAGCTTATAAAGGGAGAGCCTGACGCTTCAAGCTTTCCTTCGGGCGGACTTCGCGCTACATTCGAGGCAAGAGGCTACACGGCGTGGGATCCTACAAGTTATGCATTCGTAAAGGACGGTGTGCTCTGCATCCCCACCGCTTTCTGCTCATACGGCGGAGAGGCTCTTGATAAGAAAACTCCGCTACTGCGCTCCATGGAAGAGATAAATACTCAGGCCCTCCGGATACTGCATCTGTTTGGAAATAAGGAAGTAAAGCACGTATGGACGACCGTCGGAGCCGAGCAGGAGTATTTTCTCGTTGACCGTAAGCTCTACGACAGGAGAAAAGACCTGATCTTCTGCGGAAGGACACTGTTTGGCGCACCCGCTCCAAAGGGGCAGGAGATGGACGACCATTATTTCGGTGCCATTAAGCCCAGGATATCCGCATTCATGAAGGAACTGAACGAAGAACTCTGGAAGCTCGGCGTATATGCAAGAACTGAGCACAACGAGGCAGCTCCGGCCCAGCATGAGCTCGCACCGATCTATCTTACGACCAATCAGGCCACCGATCAGAATCAGGTGACCATGGAGATAATGAAAAACGTTGCCAG
>CADCPL010000233.1 GCA_902803305.1 uncultured Lachnospiraceae bacterium | reverse complement strand
TCATCAGACAGGGAATACTGCGTCTTGGCCATGCAGATCGGAAGCTTGTCGTATCCCTGTTTGGTAAGAGTCTCTATCTTCTTTGCTGCAATATCCGAATATGAAACACTTCCGGCCCCGTATATTGAACATGCAATCGCTTCGATCTTATCTCTTATCGGAAGCGCCGGATCATAAAGCGGTCTGAAATTACTCTTTTTGTTCTCAAGTGTATCAAGAACGGCCTTTGCAAGATCTATTCCGCCATCGCCGCCCTGTGCCCATACACGGCTCAGTGCAAAATCACAATCCCTGTCGCCACAGAACTGTCTTACGAATTTGGTCTCCGCCTCGGTATCGGAATCAAATGCATTAAGCGTTACTATAACGGGTATACCGTATTTTTTGATATTCTCGATATGCTTTTCAAGATTTACTATACCTTTTGCAAGAGCATCAAGATTCTCTTTTCCGAGATCCGCCTTGGGCACGCCGCCGTTATATTTGAGTGCCCGAATTGTTGCCACAATGACACATGCATCGGGCGCAAGCCCTGCCATGGGGCATTTTATATCCAGGAACTTTTCGGCACCCAGATCGGCTCCGAACCCTGCTTCCGTAATGGCTATATCACCAAGCTTCAGTGCTGCTTTTGTCGCTCTTACGCTGTTACAGCCATGTGCTATATTTGCAAAAGGTCCGCCGTGGACAAATGCAGGCGTATGTTCAAGTGTCTGTATAAGATTCGGCTTTATTGCATCCTTAAGGAGCGCCATCATGGCACCTACCGCATGAATATCATCAGCTGTCACGGCTTTCCCGTCGAGATCGTAAGCAACTACCATACGCGACAGTCTCTTTCTCAGATCTTCTGTATCTCTTGCAAGACAGAGTATAGCCATTACCTCGGATGCCACGGTTATGACAAAATGATCTTCACGAACGAAGCCGTCGGATTTGGCGCCGAGACCTACCACGATATTTCGAAGAACACGGTCGTTCATATCTTCGCATCTCTTAAGCACGATATTTCTTGTATCTATGCGAAGCTCATTACCCTGTTGTATATGATTATCAAGAAGTGCGGCGCACAGATTGTTTGCAGAAGTGATCGCATGAAAATCACCCGTGAAATGAAGGTTGAGTTCATCCATCGGAACGACCTGGGAATATCCGCCTCCGGCTGCACCTCCTTTAACACCGAAGCACGGTCCGAGCGAAGGCTCTCGAAGAGCAAGGACCGCACGCTTACCGAGTTTATTAAGGCCCATTGCAAGTCCTATGCTCGTAGTCGTCTTGCCCTCTCCTGCCGGAGTAGGATTTATAGCCGTAACAAGAACAAGCTTACCGTTCTTTTTATCTTCGATGCTGCGCAGATACTCCTCTGTTATCTTGCACTTGTACTTACCGTACAGTTCTATGTCATCGTCGGTAAGTCCGAGCGCCCCTGCAACTTCGGATATAGGGAGCATGCTCGCACTGCGTGCTATCTCAATATCTGATCTCATTGATGATTTTTCTCCTCCAATAGTTCATTGAACTGATCCATGGTCATCGTGATCCTTCTCGGTTTGGTGCCTTCTTCGGGTCCGACAACACCTTCATCGCACAGCTGATCCATTATACGTGCCGCTCTGTTAAAGCCCACCTTGAACTTACGCTGCAGCATTCCTATCGTAGCCTTGTCGGCTTCTATGACGGCCTGTCCAGCTGCAACGAACAGATCATCAAAAGCACCGGACGGATCGATAAGTCCCGGTGAAGACGAGGATCCGCCGGCGGCACCGGCTTCAACGGCCGACATCGCAAATTCGTCATATGTATTTCCGTCGGTCTGACTCTTCAGATAGTCAACTACTCTTGTGACTTCATCATCACTGACAAAAGCGCCCTGCACTCTTGCGGGCTTGTTATAGCCTCTCGGGTAGAAGAACATGTCACCGTTTCCGAGAAGTCTTTCTGCGCCAGCCATATCGAGAATAGTTCTCGAATCAACATTGGACGATACGGAAAAAGCGATACGGCTCGGCATGTTTGCCTTGATTAGTCCGGTTATGACATCAACGGAAGGTCTCTGCGTGGCAAGTATCAGATATATCCCCGCCGCTCTTGCGAGCTGAGCGAGCCTGCATATCGATTCTTCTACTTCCTTGGCTGCGACCATCATAAGATCCGCAAGCTCATCGACCACGATCACGATCTGTGCCATCTTCTCGGAAGATTTGGCATTATAGCCCTTCATGTCACGCACTTCAAGTTCGGCAAACTTGCTGTATCGTTCGGTCATCTCGTTAACTGCCCAGGCAAGGGCCGAGCTTGCTTTTTTCGGGTCGGTGACGACCGGGATAAGAAGATGCGGAATGCCGTTATATACGGACAGTTCAACCATCTTCGGATCTATCATTATAAGCTTCACTTCTGAAGGCGAGGCTTTGTATAGTATACTCATGATAAGAGTATTGATACATACGGATTTACCGGACCCCGTTGCACCCGCTATAAGAAGATGCGGCATCTTTGAAATATCTGTTACGACTATATCACCCGACAGATCTTTTCCTACGGCAAATGCCACCTTTGAATCAAAGTTCCTGAACTTACTGCTCTCTATCAGTTCACGGAAATGAACCATCGTGCTTTCTTTATTGGGAAGCTCGATGCCGACTGCTTTCTTGCCGGGTATGGGCGCCTCTATCCTAATATCCTTGGCACCGAGACTCATCATGATATCATCCGCAAGTCCCGTTATCTTCTTGACCGATACTCCGACCGGCATCTGTATCTCATATCTTGTTACTGCAGGTCCTCTCGATGAGCCGATTATCTCAACATCGAGTCCGAAGCTCGCAAGTGTATCCTTAAGCTCTCTTGCAGTCTCGTTCATTTCGGCTCTGGGATCGACCTTATCGTTCTTCCGGGCAACATTGAGAAGATCAGTCGTCGGCAGTTTGATCTTTCCGCTCTTTCCAACCCTTATGGATTTTCCCGGAGTTACCTGTCCCACCTTTGGAGCAGGCTTGCTGTTTTCCTCGGACAGATCTATCTTGTGTTCGGTCTTCGGTCGCGGAGCCTTAACCTTCGGTGTGACCTCATTCACATTTCTCCTGTCAAAGATCTCGGCTACATCATTGTAGTCATCTTCGAATGTATCATCATCTTCAACGAACAGATCACGCTCGTAAGCTTCTTTTCTGGCTTCGTCTTCCTCAGGCGTGATGCTTATCCGATGGCTTGTCTTGACGTTCGGCTTCGGAGTCTGCATCGGTTCGGGAGTTCCGAACAGTTCTTCCTCACTGGCCCCTTCAAAGTATCCGGTGATCTCAGTCATCTCACCGGACATATCTCGCGGTTCGAGCTTGGTGCCCGCCATTATGCCGGAAGCCGGCTTTTCTTTCTCTTCTGCTTTGGGCACTGTAGACACATATGAAGAAGAGTTACCGTAAAACATCGATTCGGGTCCCTGCAGTGCCTTCAGTTCCTCCTCCGATACAACACTCTCGCCGGGATATGTATATGTATCATCCGCTTCTTCGGTTACGGGTTCGATCTCCTCTATATCGGTTATCTCTTCTGTATCGGTGATCTCGGATATATCGGGCTTGGCGGTTCTGAGGTTGCTCGCATCAAAATTCATCCTGCCGGCATTCTCTGCCTTGCGTTCTTCTGCCCGCCTCTTTCTTTCTTCAAGCTGCTGTGCGCGCTTTGCTTCCTGCCTGGCAACATGCCTTTCATGCTTCTCATTACGTCTGGCCCAGCGCTCCATATCCCGCTCTTCACGTTCCATGGAACGTACTTCATTAACGGCTCTGCGATGCTCGGCACTGCGCTTAACGTCAGCAGTCAGCATCTTGGATCCTTCCCTGATGCTCGTAAAAAGTGATCTGTCCGTCAGAAGTACGATACATATGATAAATGCAACTATCTCGATAACTATGGTTCCCGCCATTCCGAGGAACTTACAGAAGAAAGCGGATAATACGCCTCCGATATAACCACCGCCGAGCGCCTTATCCGTATAGTAATCGGTCAGTGATGTTATGACCATATCCTTTGCAAATATAAGCTGTGCCGCACAGCACAGCACCATGATAAGTGCGACAGACGCAAACAGCTTGACCTTGGTGACATTTTTCCATTTGTTCAGTATCAGGAATGCACTTACGGTAAAGAACAGGAACGGAAAAATAAAACCTATCATGCCGAACAGCCCGATAAGCACTCCGCGAAGCACCTTGCCGAATGCTCCGAGAAGTCCGACACACCCAAGGAACATGAGTATCGCTATTCCAAGTGATCCGAAGAGAAGTATCTCTTCAGCTATCCCCGGGTTCTGATTTTTCTTCAGCTTTTTCTTCGAGCGGGACGGACTCCGTCTCCTCGCAGTTGACCCCTTAGCCATTTATATTACCCCTTTTATATCCCCTTTATCTTTTAACAAAATATACGATGATGGATATCAATCCGATAGCACCGCAATATATGGCAAAATATTTGAAATATCTGCTAACGACCAGGTTCATGAGAAGTCTGAGCGCGATATAACCGATAACGGTGGCGATCACCATCCCCAATATATAACAGCCCACATCTGATGCCGTAACCGATTCGCTTCCGAGATCGAAAAGCTCGAGTATAAGTGCCCCGAGAACTGCCGGGATGCTCATAAGAAACGAATACTTGGCCGCAAATTTCCTGTCAAGTCCGCACAACATTCCTGCTACGATCGTTACACCGCTTCTGGAAAGGCCGGGAAGAGTTGCCACGCCCTGCGCAACACCTATCGAAAAAGAATCTCCGAGATTCATCTCCTTAAGCTTCTTGTCACCGTCCGCAAGAAAATCGGAAAGTACAAGGATAAGGCCCGTGCACAGAAGACATATTCCCGTAACGAGCAGGTTACCGGAAGCATTTTCTACGATATCCTTCATAAATACGCCGATCACACCGGTGGGAACTGTGGACACGATCAAAAGAAGTACAAATCTTCTGTATGGAGAACTGATGACCCTCGCATATTCCGGTGTCTTTCCGTCGGTCAGACTTCGTCCGAGAGCTGCGGCATTTCCGAATATGTCACGACACATACCGCCAAACTCGATGACCAGCCGCAAGACATCCTTATAGAAAACCGCACATATCGAAATAAGCGTAGCCACATGAAGCAGAACATCAAACAAAATGCTCTGCGAATCCATGCCGAATAAACCTTTTATAAGTCCAAGATGTCCTGATGAACTGACAGGCAGAAACTCGGTCAACCCCTGCACTATACCCATCAGAATAGCTTTTAAAACATTCATGCTCTCACCTTTCAAAAAACCCGAAATATTATATCAAAAAAAGCCGTTTTTTTCAATGTTTGCGCCTTTTTCTCTTTTTTACGGGGGCATGATAATATTTCAGTTCTTCCTGTTCAAAATAAGTACACGAAAATACCGATACGGAAAGTGCCGGGACATTGATCCTGATCGAGTGCTCTCTTGTGTCGCACTCGTCCTCTTTTGATCTTTTGACCCTCGGATTGTTATGGCCCTGTCCGCCGAAAGCCGGATCATCGGTTGAGAAAACTTCCTTGTATTTGCCCGAGAATGGTACACCGATCTTGTAATCGCTTCGGTCTACTCCCGCAAAATTGCAAACCACAAGAAGATCATTTCCCGCCTTATCCTTTCTCAGGAACACGATTATTGTCTCATTTGCGGATATATTGTTGATCCATTCAAAACCGTTCACATCATTATCGAGTTCGTAAAGAGCGGGCGTGTTTTTGTAGAATTCAAGCAGCTTTCTTACAAAATCATTGAACCTGATGTGATCTTCATACTGAAGAAGATCCCAGCCGACGCTTCTCTTTTCATTCCATTCATCCCATTCTCCGATGTCCTGGCCCATGAACAAAAGCTTTTTGCCCGGATGCATGAACATATATGCGATGGACAGTCTGAGATTGGCAAACTTCATATCCCGGTCTCCGGGCATCTTGGACAGCATCGATGCTTTTCCGTGTACCACTTCATCATGCGAGAATACAAGGATGAACTTCTCGCTGTAAGCATATATCATCGAAAAAGTCAGTTCGCCGTAATGCCCGCTCCTATACAGTGGATCCAGACGGATAAATCCGATAAAATCATTCATCCATCCCATGTTCCACTTGTAGTCAAAACCGAGCCCGTCATCGTCAAGATCTCCAGTGACCTTCGGCCATGCCGTGGATTCTTCGGCTATCATAAGCGCGCCTGTGTTCATCTTTTTGTTTATCGAATTCAGATGGCGGAGCATCTCGGAAGCCTCAAGATTTTCGTTGCCGCCGTAGATATTGGGGATCCACTCTCCGCCCTGTCTTCCGTAGTCAAGGTATAGCATCGATGCAACAGCATCCATCCTGATACCGTCCGCATGATACTTGTTGATCCAGAAAAGTGCATTTGAGATCAGATAATCAGACACTTCGGGGCGGCCGTAATTAAAACATAACGTTCCCCAATCGGGATGATATCCCTGCCTCGGATCCGCATGCTCATACAGGCATGTGCCGTCGAAATTGGACAGTCCCTGAACATCTCTCGGGAAATGCGCCGGTACCCAGTCGAGAATGACTCCGATGTTGTTCTCATGCATCTTATCCATGAAATACATAAAATCAACGGGAGTTCCGTATCTGGCTGTCGGAGCGAACATGCCTATGACCTGATATCCCCATGATTCATCAAAAGGATGCTCCATAACCGGCATCAACTCTATATGCGTATATCCCATTTTCTGAACATACGGGATGATCTCATCAGCCAGTTCTCTGTAGTTTAGGAACTCTCTTTCGTCATCGGGCTTTTTAAACGATCCGAGATGTATCTCATATACGGAGAAGGGTCTGTCTTTTGAATTAAACTCTGCTCTGTTTTTTATAAAATCATCGTCGTGCCACTCATACTTATCGATATCAAATACGGTGGATGCGGTCTCGGGACGAAGCTGTGCATAATACCCGTACGGATCGGCCTTCATTATGACCATGCCGCCTTTGAGTTTGAGTTCAAACTTATAGTTCTCCCCCTCACCGACTTGCGGGATGAACAGTTCAAACACACCCGAATCCCCGAGCCTTCTCATCTGATGGCATCTTCCGTCCCAGTCATTAAAATCGCCTACGACCGAAACCCGAACGGCATTAGGAGCCCAAACGGCAAAGCTTGTACCCGACACGCCGTCCTTTTTCCTGACATGCGCACCTAGATACTCGTATATGTCATAACTGATCCCGGCGTTAAATGCCTTCAGGGTCTTATTGTCTATGGTCGGCGAAAACCTGTAAGGATCTTCGATCGTATATGTCTGCTTATCCTTGGTGACTTTAAACCTGTAAGTTATCCTGGTCTTTGTTATTGTCCGTATCAGGACGGAGAAGAAACCTTCATCGTCCATCTTATCCATCTTATATTCTTTTTTCGAAACGATAACGCTGCACTTACTGGCGCCCGGAATGAAACATGATATCATCCATCCGCCCGTCACATGATGAGCACCCAGATACCCGTGAGGATCGTCCTCCTCCGAGTAAACGATCTGTTCTACCCGCGCCCAGTCCATCATTTTATACAGTCTCTTGTCCATCTCCAGCCTTACCTTTCAAATTCGTGAATGAACAGTCCGCTACGGAGCTTGGGTTCAAACCATGTTGATTTCGGAGGCATAAGAAGGCCCGCATCGGCTACCGCAAACAGCTCGCCTATGCTCGTCGGATACATGGCAAACGCTATCTTACAGTCAGTCTCCACCCGCCTTTCCAGTTCTCCGAGTCCTCTTATACCTCCGACAAAATCGATCCTGCTGTCGGTCCTCGGATCGCCTATACCAAACAGCGGCGTAAGAACCCGATCCTGCAGCACGGATACATCAAGTCCGGCAACCGGATCATCGGGTATGATACCCTTATCAAAACAAAAGGCATACCATCTGCCATCAATATATACGCCGACACATCCTTTCCTTTCCGGTCTGTATGCGCCGTTCTTTTCTTCAACCGTACCGAGCTTTGACAGCTCATCAAGTATCTCTTTTTCGCTGTGACCGCCCAGGTCTTTTACGACACGGTTATAATCCATGATCATCAGTTCGTCATCAGCAAACAATACCGACAGAAAATAATTAAATTCTTCATTTCCTGTATATGAAGGATGTTCTTCTCTTCTTTTTATCCCAACCTTAACTGCCGATGCACACCTGTGATGTCCGTCGGCGATATAAACAGAGTCCGTGTCTTCAAAAGCAGACTGAATTGCAGAAATATCCTTGTCTTCCCTCATGGCCCACACTCTGTGAGTAATGCCGTCGGGTGAAGTAAAATCATAAAGTGCCTGAGTTTTCTTGACGCTATCGAGCACCTGTCTGATGTCATCTCTTCCTCTGTACGCAAGAAATATCGGGCCTGTCTGCGCACTGAGCGCATCAACATGATTGATCCTGTCTACCTCTTTATCGGCCCTTGTATTCTCATGTTTTTTTATCGTTCCCGATATATAATCATCGATCGATGCAACTCCGACAACGCCGGTCTGGCTCCTTCCGTCCATGGTGAGTTCATAAACATAATAACACGGCGTAGCGTCCTGTACGAAAGTATTGTCGTCGATCCTCTTCTTCATAAGAGATGCAGCTTTTTTATAGACCTGCGGATCATATGTATCAATATCATCACCGAGCTGGGTCTCTGCGCGGTCGATACACAAAAAGGAAAGAGGTTCTCTCTTTGTCTCTATCTTTGCCTCTGCTCTGTTATAAACATCATACGGAAGAGCCGCGACTCTTGCAGCGATATCCTGTCTCGGTCTTACGGCACAAAAAGGTTTTATGGTCGCCATATATGGTCTCCTTCGAAACTACATGAATCTACAACATATTGTATTCTATTCTACCAAAACCCCAATGCTTTGACAACAACTTGCGGCAATGATAGTATAAACATACGTAAAAAATTACGAAATCGCTCGGAGGTGACTCATGACTGCTGAAGATATGGAATTTCTCGGGAAAATAAACGACTATGCGGAGAAAGTGCTCGGGGATATAGATCCCCAGAAAACGCATGTATCGGAGCAGCTGGAAAAGCTGCGTCCGATAATGCAGAATCTTGCTATGGAATATAAAATGAGTGTCGAAGACGTATTTATCAAATATATGGATCTTGCAAGCGAAGCCAATGTGGCTTCCGAGGCCGAATTTCGTGAAAAATACGGCGAAGACGACACAATGGATCTTCCGATAGGATGACTATTTGATAACACGTACCCTTATGACACCGTCGATCGCCGAGAGTTTGTCAACGAACTCCTGTGTTATATCGGAGTCCACATCTATCATCGTGTATGCGAACTCACCCTTTGATGAATTCACCATATCCGAGATATTGATGTCCGCTTCGGAAAATACTCTCGTAAAACTTGTGATCATATTGGTAACGTTCTTGTGATGTATCGCGATCCTTCCCTTTGTCTGGCATACACCCATATCGGCCTTCGGATAGTTGACGGAATTCTTGATATTTCCGTTCGTAAGATAATCTATCATCTCTTTAACTGCCATCTTGGCGCAGTTATCCTCAGACTCTTCCGTTGATGCTCCAAGATGCGGTATTACGATACATCCGTCAGCATTTGCGGTTGTAGGATTCGGGAAATCCGATACATATTTTGCGATCTTGCCTTTTTTGATCCCTTCGATAACAGCCTTCTCATCACAGAGAAGATCTCTTGCAAAGTTAAGAATTATCACTCCGTCCTTCATCTTGTCGATGGCTTCGGCATTTATCGTATTCTTGGTCGAATCCATGAGCGGAACGTGGATAGTGATGATATCGCAGTTTTCGAAGATCTCATCTATCGACAGAACATGCTTTATGTCTCTTGACAGATTCCATGCAGCGTCAACCGAAATATAAGGATCATATCCGTACACTTCCATTCCGAGGTGTTTTGCGGCATTTGCCACTCTGACACCGATGGCACCGAGTCCGATTATACCGAGCTTCTTATCCATGATCTCGGTACCCGCGAATTTCTTTTTTTCCTTTTCCGCAAGCTTTGCTATATCGGGATTGGCTCTGTTATCGGTAACCCAGTTTATACCGCCGACTATATCACGTGATGCAAGGAGCATTCCCGCAAATACGAGTTCCTTTACGCCGTTTGCGTTTGCACCGGGTGTATTGAACACAACGATACCCTTTTTGGCGCACTCTTCAAGCGGGATATTGTTGACTCCCGCACCGGCTCTTGCAACACAGAGAAGGTTATCGGGAAGTTCAAGTTCATGCATCGAAGCACTTCTGACAAGAGCTCCGTCTGCATTCTTAAGATCATCGGTCTGTTCGAACCTGTCATCAAACCCTTCAAGTCCGACCTTTGCAATTGGGTTTAAACAAATATAACGAAACATCACGCGTTCTCCTTTTCAAACTTATCCATGAATGCAACGAGCTTTTCTACACCTTCGATAGGCATTGCATTGTACATGCTCGCTCTCATGCCGCCAACCGTCTTGTGTCCCTTAAGATTAACGAATCCGGCTTCTGCTGCTTCCTTGATGAACTTGGCATCAAGATCGGGATTACCGGTAACAAAAGGTGCGTTCATCAGTGATCTTGACGCGGGCTCAACAGTTCCCTTGAACATCTTGGAAGCATCAAGATAATCATAGAACACCTTGGCCTTCTTCTCGTTACGTTCCTTCATAGCGGTAAGACCGCCCATCTTCTTGATCCACTTGAATACTTTTCCGCATATGTAGATCGTATAGCACGGAGGCGTGTTGTAAAGAGAAAGAGCGTCTGCCTGTGTCTTCCACTTAAGGAGCGTGGGAGTTCCGGGAAGAACATCATCAGTGATAAGATCATCCCTTATTATTGCGATCACTGCTCCTGCAGGACCTACATTCTTCTGAACACCGCCGTAGACAACGCCGTATTTTGTCACATCCATGGGCTCTGACAGGAAACATGAGCTCACGTCGGCAACGAGTGTCTTCCCCTTTGTATTCGGAAGCTGCTTATACTTTGTTCCGTAAATGGTATTGTTCTCACATATATAAACATAGTCCATATCATCCGTTATCGGAAGATCGCTGCAGTCGGGGATATACGAGAATGTCTTATCGGCTGATGATGCAAGTTCTACCGCCTCTCCGTAAATCTTGGCTTCCGCAAAAGCTTTCTTGGCCCACTGACCGGTAATGATGTATCCGGCCTTTTTGTTCTTCATAAGGTTCATGGGAACCTCGGCAAAGAACTGGGAAGCTCCGCCCTGAAGGAACAAAACCTTGTAATTGTCCGGAATGCTCAGAATATCTCTGATATCTGCCTCGGCTTCTTTGATGATGTCATCGAAAACCTTGGATCTGTGCGACATTTCCATTACGGACTGACCGCTTCCTTTGTAATTTAGCATCTCATCTGCAGCTTCTTTGAGGACTTCCTCCGGTAAAACTGCGGGACCTGCCGAAAAGTTATAC
>CADCPL010000232.1 GCA_902803305.1 uncultured Lachnospiraceae bacterium | reverse complement strand
GCCGATGTATACGATGCGATGACGGCTGCAAGAGTGTATCGCGGTCCCCTGTGTCCGTTCAAGGTCATCAGTATTTTCGAATCCGAAGGCCTTCAGAAGTACGACGGTCATTACATCCTTACATTCCTGGAGCATGTCGCAACAACATATATGAATAACAGAGTCCGGCTTAACAACGGTTTGGAAGGTGATGTTATATTCATGAACAGAAATCAGTATTCCAAACCGATGCTGCAGTGCGGTGACAGGTTCATAGACCTGTCAAGGGAACCGGAGCTGTATATAGAGACGTTTGTTTGATGAAACCGGATTTTTATGAAGATGAAGTTAGAGAGGGATTTTATGTTCCGTCCATGCTGAAGAAAGCATGGGGAGTTCAGATGGATGTTTTGCGCGAAACAGACATCATCTGCCGGAAACATGATATCCCTTATTTTGCGGACTGGGGCAGTCTTCTTGCATCAATCCGTCACAGCGGTTACATCCCCTGGGATGATGACCTTGACATATCCATGCGGCGCAAAGATTATGAAAGGTTTTTGCAATATGCCGAGAAAGAGCTTCCGGAAGGATTTAAGGTGATGCATTTTAAAAATCATCCGGGGCATCTTTTCTTTGTTGCCAGGATCGTGGGAAAGCCCCGGATATGCTTTGAGGAAGAACATCTTACTCGTTTTCACGGGTTTCCTTATATTGCAGGCATCGATCTGTTCGTTCTGGACAATGTATGTTCCGACAGGGAAAAAGAATTACTGAAATCCAAAAAGGCCGAATTTGTTCTTACGGTCGCAGATAATATCGCGGAAAACAAGACCGTCGGAAAAGAGGCCGAGGAGCAGCTCCGGGAGTGTGAGAAGCATACCGGACGCAGGATTGACCGCAGCCTTAAAGGTGAAGAACTCCGCGTCAGGATGTATGAACTTGTTGAAGAGCTGTTTGCGTCCGTACCCGATGAAGAGTCTGATGCGCTCGTTCAGATGATGCCGTTCGGAATGTATGGAAACACACTTCATATCCCGAAGGAATACTATCGTGATACGATAAGGCTTCCGTACATGGATACGACGATGCCGGTCCCGATATGTTTTGATGCGGTAATGCGCATGAAATACGGCAACTATATGGAGATACATAAAGCATGGGGAGGACACGACTATCCGTTCTTCTACGGACAGCACGAGCAGCTTCTCGAGGTGCTTGATTTTGAGTATCCTGCTTATAAAGCATCTGCTTCGGATCTTACCGGCAGGGCGGACAGACTGCCGGGGATCAAGGAAAGATCAGGTGCTTATCTTGAGATCATAAATGAAAAAACACAGGCAATAAAGGAAAGCGACAAAGAGGCATCGATCGAGCTGCAACAGGTTCTTATCGAATTCGGCACGTTCATCGAATCGGTATACGGCATGGGGTATGGTCCGGTTCCGGTCCTGGAGCAGATGTGCGAGATATTGTACGATATACACTGCGGATGCGGCGATATGGGAAGGTATGAAAAGACGTTACCTGAACTGGGAGATGCCGTAGAAAAAAGCATATTTAAGCGCCACGATATCGTGTTCATGCCATTTGCGGCAAAACACTGGAAGTATATGGAACCTCTGTACCGAAAGTATATAGGCGATGAGAGGTTCAGCGTTCATGTGATCCCCATCCCTTATTACTATAAAGCATATGACGGAGCGTTTACGGACGAGGTATTTGATCTTTCGGGGTATCCCTCGGAGGTCTGCGTGGATGATTACAGACAGGTTGACCTTGAGGGAATGCATCCGGATAAGATAGTCATACAAAATCCGTTTGATGAATGGAACACCGTCATGTCTGTTCTGCCGCAGCATTATTCGGGTGTGCTGAAAAGGTACACGGATGAGCTTGTTTATGTACCGTTTTTTGTGACGGATGATTTTACCCGCGAATGTGAGCGTGATTATATAAACATGGATCATTATGTATGCATGCCCGGTGTTATAAACGCCGACAGGATCATACTGCCAAGTGAAGAGATAAAAAATACATACATTGAAAAATTAACGGAGTTTATCGGCTCGGACAGCACAGACATAAAGAATCTGCTTGATGAAAAGATCACTGCGGATCCGGGGATAGTCTTTTCCGATAGGGATGAGAGCGATGATCACACGGATACGGACGGAAGAAAGACGATACTGTTTTATACATCGATCAGCAGCCTCGCTGAGGGAGAAAGCCGTGCCATCCGCAAGCTAAACAACATTCTTGATATATTTGACGAAGCAACCGGCATCAGGGTGATATGGATAACAAGGGGCCTTGGCAAGATCCCGGCATCGATCGACGGATCCGTGGCGGATGACTTTAAAAATGTGATAAAGAGGTTTCGGGATATGAATATAGGCGAATATATGGAAGATCCCGATCCGTGTGAAAACGATGCTCTTGCAAAGAAATGCGATGCATACTACGGAGAGCCTTCATCCATCGCTCTTGACGTATTTTACAGGCATAAACCGATCATGATAATGAATCTTGATGTATAGTGCGTGCCTTGGCCGGCCGTGCGTGCTATAATGTTCTTTGCACATGAAAAGTACCGTAGTTAGAGAGGTGTTTTATGGATTCTAAGATAAGATCGATCGTAAAGAAACTGACTCTTGAGGAAAAAGTAAGCCTGTGTTCGGGAACGGACTTTTGGCATACGAAAGAGATAGAAAGATTGCAGATACCGTCTGTAATGGTAAGTGACGGGCCGAGCGGGCTTCGTAAACAAAATCCCGAAGCCGGTATCCGAGAGGTCAATAACAGCATCGAATCCGTGTGTTTTCCGGCAGCCGTCAATCTCGCGTCCAGCTTTGATACCGACCTTGTCAGATCGGTAGGTGAAGCGATCGGTGACGAATGTCAGGCCGAAGACGTGGCAGCCATACTGGCGCCCGGATGCAATATAAAAAGATCTCCTCTGTGCGGAAGAAACTTTGAATACTATTCCGAAGATCCTTATCTGTCCGGAAAGACTGCGGCCGCATATATAAACGGTGTTCAGTCAAAAGGAGTCGGGACATCTCTGAAACATTTTTGCGCGAATAATCAGGAGTTTCGCCGTAACTCGTATGATTCGAGGATAGATGAGAGAACACTTCGCGAGATATATCTGAAGGGATTTGAGATCGCGGTAAAGGAATCTCAGCCGTGGACCGTGATGTGTGCCTACAATATGGTCAACGGTGTTCAGATGTCCGAGAACAAGAGACTCCTTACGGATATACTGAGAAAAGAATGGGGCTTTGAAGGTCTTGTCGTCAGCGATTGGGGCGCGGTAAGAGACCGCGTAAAGGGTATAGCCGCAGGACTTGATCTTGAGATGCCCGGCAACGGCGGGATCTATGACAGGCTTGTGATAGATGCCGTGAAGAATAAAGAACTTGCGGAAGAAGATCTCGACGCTTGTGTTGAGAGGATACTTGAATTTGTATATAAGGCTGTGGAAAACCATGAGGAAGGCAGGTCATGGGATAAAGGAAGGCATCACAGTCTTGTCAGGGATATTGCGGGCGAGTGCATGGTTCTTCTGAAAAATGAGAATAAAGTCCTTCCGGTCAAGAGCAGTGATTATGTTCTTCTCGTGGGCGGATTTGCCAAGAATCCGAGGTATCAGGGAGGAGGAAGTTCTCACATAAGGTCGGGTAATGTCGATTCGATCCTTATGGGAGCTCAGTGGAATTCAAAGATAATATATGAGGAAGGATTTTCCGCCACAGACGATAAATTCGATAAAGCCAGAGCGAAGCGCGCTGTTGCGGCAGCTTCCGATGTCGATAAAGTTGTTATTTTTGCCGGTCTTCCGGAGTCATATGAATCTGAAGGGTATGACAGGAAGCATATGGATCTGCCGCAGGTTCAAAATGACCTTATCAATGCGATAGCGGCAGTTAATCCTCACGTTATAGTAGTCCTGGAGAACGGATCTCCCGTTACGATGCCCTGGGCTGACAAGGTTGAGGGAATCCTTGAAACATATCTGTCGGGTGAGGGAGTCGGAGTTGCGACTGCATTGGCACTTTCGGGGAAAGTCAATCCTTCGGGACGTCTTCCCGAGACGATACCGCTTCGACTGGAGGATAATCCTTCGTACCTTAATTTTGCCGGAGACAGTTCTGTCATTGATTACCGTGAGGGCATTTTTGTAGGTTACAGATATTATTCACGGAAGAAAATGCAGGTACGTTTCCCGTTCGGTCACGGTCTGTCATACAGTACGTTTTCATACGGCAAGATGACAGTGGATGCGGAAAAGATGCTCGATAATGAAACTCTGGAAGTGACCGTTGATGTGATAAACGAAAGCGATATTCCGGGCAAGGAAGTTGTTCAGCTCTATGTTGAAGCAGATATCCCCAACACCAAGATCAGAAGAGTGGTGAGGGAGCTTAAAGGCTTTAAAAAGGTTTTCCTTGATGCACATGAGAGAAAGACGGTCAGCTTTATCCTTGATAAAAGTGCATTTGCATATTATGACGAGGAGCTGAGCGACTGGTATGTGGAGCCCGGCGAATACAAGATAGAAGTATGCAGAAATGCGGAAGAGGTCATTACTTATAAAACAGTAACGGTCATTCCCAAGAAGCCCAAGAAACCTGTGTACAGTGAGAACTCGGTATACAAGGATATCATGGAGGACAGTAAAGCTGCCAGGATCGCAAAACCGTTTTATGAAAAGGCTTTTGCATCATCAGACGTGTTTGAGGATCAACCAAAGGAATGTGAGGCAGATACAACGATCCGAAGTGTTGTTAATCTGAATTTCGGTGATTTTTCTTATGAAGAAATGAGAGAGATAATAAACAGGCTTAACGGCCAAAAAGAGGATTAGGGAGGAAGATAGATGATCCATCATGGTTTTTTGAAAAACAAGAGAGTGGTTGCTACGATCGCACTTGTATGTACGTTGTCATTTGCAGCGGAAGGCTGTGCAAATGTTACGGTGAACACGCAGAATAATGTAGAGGAAAAGACTGAAGAATCTCAGGAGGCGGGGAAGTCCGGCGGAGAGATCTCCGGCAAGGTAGAGACCTGGGAGAGAAAGCGCCTTCTTCCGCTTACAAATGATGAGAGCGAGTTCGATGATCTTCATCCTGCCGTTCCTGTTATAGAGATCGCGGATGATATGAGTAACATCATAAATTTTGATGAATACGAGTTCCATGATAAGGATTGGCTCGATAAGATCAAGAAGAACGGTTTTGTCGTATCTGACGGTGCAGGAAGAGAATTCTTTGAGTCATATGAAATGAACCGTTACCTTCAGACGCCGAATTTTGTAACGGTAGATTCCATGATGCATACGTACCACATTTACTTTTCGTATCTTATGAGAGATATCGAGAAGGAACATCTGTATGATGATCTTAAGAAGCTTACCGGGAATATGCTGGATGTTACATACGAACAGTACGGCAAATTAAAGGGCAGTGAATGGGAGTCTGCAGCTAAGAGGAGTGTTGCACTCTTTGCGGTTGCCGAAAAGCTCCTCGATGATTCGGCAAAGTATCCGTCTGAGGTTGAGGATATAGTTAAGTCTGAGTATGACCATATTATGAGCGCTGAAGGTATCGATACATCAGCACTGACAGAGGATGATGAGGATTACAGCCAGTACAAACCCCGCGGATATTATGAGGGTGATGCTACTTTGGAAAAGTATTTCCGCGCTATGATGTGGTACGGAAGACGTCAGTTTACTCAGAATAACGAGGATATGGACAGAACGGCACTTCTTATCACGCTGGCACTTGAGAACGGTGAACATGATCTGTGGAGCAATATATATGAAGTGACATCGTTCTTTGCGGGAGCAAGTGATGATCTGGGATATTATGAATACATGCCGGCAATAATCGAAGCGTACGGAGAGTCGGTTGATGTTTCCGCGATCGCGGGTAACGAGGATGGATGGAAAAAGTTCCATTCTCTTACCGCCAATATGAGAGCTCCAAGGATCAATTCAATACCCATTGATGACTCTGATGACGAAAGCAATGTGATACCCGGATTCAGATTCATGGGTCAGAGATTTACGATCGATGCGACCATAATGCAGGAACTTGTGTACAGACGAGTAGGAGAATATGAAGATGACGACAAGAGGTTGCTGCCTGATTTCCTTGATGTTCCCGCAGCTCTTGGGTCAGATATGGCATATTCCCTGCTTGAAGATATGGGAGCGACCAAATACAAGAACTACGATAAGAACATGGAGGCCATGAGACAGGAGTTTTCCGGAAACGAAAATACGATCTGGAATGCGAGCCTGTATGCAGGATGGCTCAATACACTTCGTCCGCTTCTTGAGAAAAAACCGGAAGGGTACCCGCTGTTCATGCAAAATGATGAGTGGATAAAGAAAGATCTTGAGACATTTGCCGGAAGCTATACCGAGCTGAAGCATGATACCGTACTTTACTCAAAACAAGTAATGGCCGAGATGGGCGGCGGCTGGGACGATGATAAGGATTTTAGAGGATATGTTGAGCCCGAACCTCTCGTGTTCTCAAGATTTGAGAATCTTGCAAATAATACAGCGAAGGGTCTTGATGAACTCGGATACTTATCTTCTGCTGATGAAGATAATCTGGAAAAGCTTGCGGATCTTGC
>CADCPL010000231.1 GCA_902803305.1 uncultured Lachnospiraceae bacterium | reverse complement strand
TAAGGTTGACGGATTCTGCATCGTAAGCTCGGACAGTGATTTTACAAGACTTGCTTCAAGACTTCGTGAGGCGGGAATGCTCGTTATAGGAATGGGTGAAAAAAAGACAGTGGAAGCTTTCAGAACGAGCTGTACGACTTTTAAGTATCTGGAGGTCCTGGCTGCCGAGGACAGTTCGCAGTCCGATATCTCCCGCGAAGATGTGGAGGATTCCATACTCAAGATACTCATTGACAATGAGGCAAATGAACGCGAGACAACGGTGGGCGAACTCGGAAACAAGCTGTCGAACAGACATGCTGATTTTGACGTTCGTAACTACGGTTATTCCAAACTCTCCAAATTTCTGGAGAGCATCAAAGGACTTACACTTACGCAGCACGGTAACTCCATAACGGTTACACGCAAAGCAAGCGAGGTGTCAAAGGAGCAGATAGAAAAGCTCGTAAACGACACACTGAAGAAAGCCTCGGGCAAGACGATGAGCCTTCCCGAACTCAAACAGAAGATAGAAAAGAAATACCCTGCGTTCAAACTGAGCGACTATCAGTACAGCAGGTTTTCTCAGTTTATAAAAGACATGGATGGCATGGTCGTAAGAAACAATACGGTCAAACTGAAACAGAGCAGGTAGCGGATGAATATAGCTATACTCGGCGCGGGTGATATCGCTGCCATAATGGCAACTACATTACAGCCCCTTAAGGACGTGACGTGTTATGCCGTTGCGGCAAGGGACAAAAACCGTGCACAGGTGTTTGCCGATAAGTTCGGTTTTGCAAAGGCATACGGATCTTATAACGATATGCTCGAGGATCCGGATGTTCAGCTTGTGTATATTGCAACTCCTCATTCACATCATTACGAACACATCAGGATGTGCTTAAATCACGGAAAACATGTATTATGTGAAAAGGCTTTTACGGCGAACGCAAAACAGGCGGAAGAGGTAATGCGACTGGCTGAGTCAAAAGGCCTTCTTCTTACCGAAGCCATGTGGGTAAGGTATATGCCCATGGCTTCCAAGATAGTTGAAGTGGTCAATTCGGGTATTATAGGACGCCCGACATCACTTTCGGCTAACCTCGGATATCCTCTTGAACATAAAGAGAGAATGGTAAAGCCGTCACTTTGCGGCGGAGCCCTTATGGATCTGGGCGTGTATGTTCTCAATTTTGCATCGATCGTGTTCGGAGACGATATCGAGAGCATTTCCGCAAACTGTGTCAGGTACCCTTCGGGTGTTGATGCACAGGAGACCATAATGCTCACATACCGTGACGGAAGGATGGCGACTCTTTATGCCACGATGATGGCTCAGACGGACAGACGCGGCATCATAAACGGTACAAACGGATATATAGAGATCGACAACATAAACAACTTTGAAGCGATGCGTGTATATAACCTGGAGAGAAGAGTTGTTGCGGAATATGCCGCTCCCATGCAGGTTACGGGATATGAATACGAAGTCCAGTCGGCCATAAGAGCGATAAACGAGGGAGCGATCGAATGTCCGGAAATGACACATGCAATGACGCTGTTCATGATGCAGCTGATGGACAATATAAGATCCGCATGGAAGATGAGATTTCCGTATGAGGTAGAAAGAGTCGAAAGCGATCCGGAAGAGGATCCGGTCATTACGGCAAGAAAAGCGGCCGAGGCAAAACGCGCATTGGAAGCACAAAAGGCAGCTGAGGAAGCAAGGAAACAGACAGAGGAAGCCGTAAAGCGCGCCGAAGAAAAGAAGGCCGAAGAGGAAGCGGCAAAAGAGGAGGCCGCGAAGACTCTTGATGCGCCGACCGATCCCGATGAATTTATGGATATAGAAGAAGCGGATGACACAAAAAAAGAATAATTTATTGTTGACATGACCGCTGTTTACGCATAAAATGTACAAGGTGTCCATATCGGGCAGTTTTTCGTGTCTCTTGCCCATATGACATAGAAGGAACGATAAGTCCCTAATAAGGTTGATAGGAGGTGAAATCGTGGCAAATATCAAATCCGCAAAGAAAAGGATCCTTGTAATCAATACCAAGACCGAGCGCAATAAAGCGATAAAGTCTAAGGTTAAGACATATGTTAAGAAGGTATACCAGGCGATCGAATCAGGCGATAAGAATGAAGCCGCAGAAGCACTCAGAGCTGCAACAGGTGCACTCAACAGAGCTTGCTCAAAGGGTATCTACCACAAGAATACGGTATCAAGAAAGATCTCACGTCTGTCTGCTGCCGTTAACAAGATGGCTTAATTTTGATGTTGAATCATATATCAGGGAGATGCTCATACCGTCATGTGAGTATCTTCCTTTTTT
>CADCPL010000230.1 GCA_902803305.1 uncultured Lachnospiraceae bacterium | reverse complement strand
GTCTTATACCGTCTGTTTCGGAATTATTCTCTATCACTATTATCTCGTAATTGTCATACGATGTCCTGTCAAGTATCGACTCAATGCAGCGGCGCAGGTCCTCCTCATGGTCCTTGTTGGGGATCAATATGGAGATGAACGGATCACCGATGATCGCATATCTTATCCTGAAGATAGTCTCAAATGCACGCGAGCTCTCGATCTTGAATCCCGAAAAACCGCATGCCTGCAAGTGAGCGGCAACCGCATTCTTTGCGGCATCTATCGCGTATGATTTTGCATTGATGTCAGAAGCAACGCTTCCCGCATGACTTCTCCAGTAGTACAGTATCTTCGGCACGTGAACGATATGACGGGCCTGCTGCGTCAGCCTGAGTATCATGTCGTGATCCTGACTGCCGTCAAACTCCGGTCTGAACGTGCCGCATTTTTCCACCAGGTCCTTGGAGAATACCGAGAAGTGGCATATATAGTTATTGGCCCGAAGGTTATCGGGTGCAAAGTCGGGTTTGAAATGAAGTGTTATCATGTGATCGATCGACTTTCCGGAAAAAGTCGTTTCATCACAGTATATATAATCGGCATCCTCGGCACATATGACCTTCATGTATTCAAACAATGCCGTGGGATGAAGTATGTCATCATGATCGAACAGTCCGATATAGTCTCCGGTCGCCATCTCAAAGCATTTGTTCGTGTTTCCGGATATACCGAGGTTTTCGCTCAGGCGTTCGTATTTGATCCTCGGATCGTTATAGCTCTTCACCACGGTCTCAACATAGCCGTGCTCGCCGTCGGATCCGTCCGCAAGACACAGTTCCCAGCTTTCGTACGTCTGTGCTGTCACGGAGTCTATCATCTCGCGCAGGAACTGCTCGGGAGTATTGTAAAGCGGCACGAGGATACTGAACTTTATATCCTTCTCAAAATGTGTGCCCCTCTGCTCTTCGATCTCCTCCGGTGTAGGCATTGAGAGCGTACCGTAGCTCCTGTACGCTTTTCTCTCTATGATCTTGCTCTCTATCTTTTTCCTGAGATTGGAAATACTGCCGTATCTTCTGATACGGATGAACAGATTCTTGGTATGACTCCAGGCAAGTCTTGCCGGATAGATGAGTTTCCAGACAAGGGAATTACGAAGCTTGTCCATCTTGTAAGTAAGATCGTTAAGCCTCGCTTCTGCATCAACGAGTTTCTCGGTCAGATCGGCTGTCTTCTGCCTCTCTTTTTCATACAGGTCCTTATAATAATCACTCGTCTTTGACAATTCCTCTTCGCGGTTCATATATATCACCCAGAGCTATGCGACAGCTCTTGATCCCTGTTCTTTTCTTAAGGACGACCCCTATGCGGTATCTCCTGTGCTGGTCCAGCCGGCTTGCCGGTATCCTGCACACAAATCCTGCCAGAAGAACGTTTTCGGCATCGGCAAATACCTCTCCGATATCCGTTCTGTATCTGGGGCTCGTCGTTGCGACCAGGCACTCTCCTTTGCCCTCGTCGTTTTCATCAAGTGGTATGAGGACTATGAACTTCTCTACCGTAGCGTTGTCCCACTTCGGATACAGTCCCCATCCTTCTATCACGAACGCATCCTCGGCATCTTCGGCGATCCTGCGCTCCATACCGCACCGGTCGATGGACATGCATGCCTTGTCTGACACCTTGCCCGGGAGCCTCGTCAGTTCCCTGACCTTGTTGCGAAGATCCGTGATCTGGTAATCCGGGACCACCCCGCATCTGATCTCTACCGTATGGGTATCGAGACCGTATCCGTAAAACGGATCCCGGTGCCCCTTCATCCACTGATGCCGGTCGTACAAAAGCTTTCGCTCCTGCGCCAGCCGCTCGGACTTTGCGTCACTGGCCGCATCCTCCCCGCGCGCGAGCGACTCGTGATGCGTCAGTACACACTCATTGTTGACGACATTAAAATACCCGGCTTCGACCAGTCTGATGCACAGATCCACGTCATTATAGCCAATCTCCATTTTATCATAAAATCCGCCTGTTTGATAGTATTTTTCCCTGCTGACCATAAGGCATGCACCCGTAACTGCGAGCACATTCCAGGCGAACTGATTGCGGCAAAAGTACTGCATATATCTGTCATCGGCCCCGGCCAGCTTATGTGTCGGACCCCGGTCGATGTTCATCACACCGATATGCTGTATACTCACGTCATCCGGGTACAGGAGCTTGGCTCCTACCGCGCCAACATAGCTTCTCGCGGCATATACGACCATCTTCCCCAGAAATCCTTCCGTTATCGCATCAACGTCATCGTTCATGAACAGAAGGAAGCTTCCCCTGGCGGCCTGCGCTCCCGTGTTGCACATCACCGAATAGTTAAAATCCATCGGCTCGTATATGTACGTTCCTCTTCCTCCGGGCAGCTGCGTAACGTATTTGTCTATGACCTCGCGATTTTCCTCCGTGCTTCCGTTATCAACCACGATTATCTCATAAGATACCTTTCCGGCATTTATCCTTATGTTCCTTATACATTCCTTCAAAGTCCTCGGCTGATCCTTTGAAGGGATGATGATCGAAATGAGCGGCTTGTCCTTTTCCGGCTCCGGCACCGTGCCTATCCCCCTGCGCTTTTCTGTTGCTTCGCGGCACAGTATGTATCCGGGCTTTGTATAACGCTCATAGAGAGCCCGGTAGATCTCCTCATCCGAAACATTCTCTGCGCCAGGTATGAGTGCGGACAGATCCCTGTGATACAGTATCTGCGGAACATGGATTACCGAGCCTGCCATCTCAAGCGCACGCAAAAGAAAATCCCTGCATCTGATGTAATCACCGATCTCCGGTGACCTCTTTATCGCAGGAACGTATCTTGCAAACTTGGTCCTTATGGCAAAGCATGTTTCGATATAGGGAAACGATACGATCGTATCGGGTGAATAATCGGGTTTTCTCCAGGGAGTACGAAGGCTTCTGATCCTGACGTTGATATCCGACAGATCGGCCGCAACGTCGGTTGTAAAATCCTCATCCGGATATACTATATCGGCACCCTGCCCGTTTGACAAAAGCCTTGATACAAGATCCGGCTCGTACACTCCGGCCCGGTCAACGAATATGACATAGTCTTCATTTATGCCTTCGAAATTAAGTATGTTGGCATTGTCATCGGGAAACAGTATGATCCTTCCGGAAGGAGCAAAACCTGCGGATGCCTCTTTTTTTTCATCATCGACATACGCCAGCTCATAGCCGTACGGCAGGGCCTGCTTGAAACATTCCTCTTTGTATTTTTGTAATGCTCTTTCCCCGGAAGCACTCATAGCCCTTACCCTCAGAATTCGGGATATGCCCGTACAAACCCTTCAGGGACAGCGTCTTCTTTGATGATACCGGCCTTTCTCTTGAGCCGGTATGAAAACTGTCTCTTTTCCAAAAGCCTCTCTTTTTCGCGCTGCTTATATATCCTGAGAAGATCCTCGTAAAACGGGTTTTCGACCATCGATATGTGGTACATCACATCCAGTGATTTTGCGTTCTGCAAAACACCCTCGATTATTATCTGGGCATCATTGGTATCGAAAATGTACGTACTCTCGGTCACCTTATAGGCGTTCACGGTGATCATCCGGACATCCTGTTTGATGCCGTCATTGAGCGTATAGCAAAGCTTTTCGATGTGCAGAAGACACGGGTATTCCGTGGGATCGATCCTGACGGAATTGATATACCGGTCAAACGGAATATGCACGCTCACATGTCCCTCATCAACATCAGCTATAACGTTTATCTGATTCGTTGAAGAAAAATTGCTGCCTCTTGAAAAATAGATCTTCGGCGTATCAAGGTTTCTAAGGTATGAACCCATACGTACGATGTTGTTGATCCTGATCGTCGTTGTGGGCATGAGCACCTGCATGACAGCAAGTGAGGCAACCCCGCCGATCACGTATACCTGGAAGGCATGCTCCATCTCGTTGAACAGCATCCTCTCACCTATGTCTATGCCGCAGAGGCTGTACACATCCATGCCTTTTCTGGACAGATACATGGCAAAGCCGCCGTCCGTCCTGTTACGGAAATGATAGTAGAGCGCTCTGTATATGACAAACTGTACGGGTATCGCAAAATCCCATACCCATTCATAATCAAGCACAGTCCATTTGCCGTTTTCCTTCTCATCTTTGTCGAGTATTATGTTTGAGAAGATCATGTCAAAATCACACGGATTGATCGCTATATATTTCTTTCGAAAATCCCTCTTTCCGAACACTTCGTCGAACTTCACCGACCGTCTGAATTCCGTGACATCAGTACACGAATTCAGCTTCCTGCAGTATTCCATTATGACGGACTCCATCTGCGGATATTTTTCTTCCGCTTCAAGCTCGTTTAAGCGTTCCTCGAGTGAGATGCCCGATATGTATTCGAACCTTACCGCATCTTTTGCCTTAGACGCAACACCCGCGAATAATATGCTCTTTTCCCTTCCCCGTATGAGAGAGCATCCCGCCGGGACAAAGCCTGTGTCCCCGAACTGTTCCTTCAGCCTTTCACAGCTCGCGGCAAGTCTGTCCACATGCGCGTTCGCATGAGTTGAAAGTGCGATCTTATATACCTTCTTTTCCCCGCCGGGGGATCTGATGATCGTCGTACATATCCTGTGCTCCTCGGTACGCTCGCTTCCGTACTTGGCAAATATCGGAAGCTCCATTTCGTTCTGCCAGCCTTCCTTCGGTGATGCCAGCACGACAAACGAATTGGAAAATTCCGGAAATCTTCCCTCCTCTATCATCGCATCAAATGCTTTAGTCTCGTCAAACAGTACTATCCTGTCGGCATCGTAGTTGCGAAGATTGGTGTCGAGCTCTCCGAGCCCCGGGAGATAATCATCCGAATATATCGTATGAGGAAGCTTGTAATCCGGATACGGATAATAGAACTTGCAATCGTTAAGTCCGGACTGTGCAAGTATGTCCGTAAGAGTATCCTTGGAAAACGTCCTGACGTTGCTGTCAGGTCCGTATCCTTCGATGCCCGCGAAATACTCACCGAGATGATCTTCCTTGCATCCCGCAAAATACTTGAGCCCCAGCCTGTTCTCTATGGCGATCACGATCTTTCCGCCGGGTGCGAGATGGGTCTTGAGTATATCAAGCATCCTCTGATAAGGCCTGTCTCCTTTTATGTATGCTCCGGCATATTCAAACACGCCGATGAGCGTTATGTAATCATACTGCGAAGTAAGGTTCGGCTCGACATCCTGAAAGTTTCCGACAAGTATCTCGATGTTGTCGTTTTCCTTGTTCTTATATGCGTTGATCAGGCTTCTTTTCTTGGAAAGTTCCACGCAGGTGACATGACTTGCAAGCCTTGCAAGCGCACCCGTTACCGCGCCGCATCCGCTGCCTATCTCAAGTACCCTGTCGCCGGGCCCTATCGGAAGCCAGCTGACTATGTTCTCCCTGATATGGGACAGATGATACATTACGGACCAGGATCTGGACTCCTGGATATGTCTCTCGTAATCGAGAGCCGTATGATTTTTGACGTAGTCAAGCAGCCTGTCCTCGGCAGCTCCCTCCGAGTACAGATCAACCCCGCTGTAATATGTGTAGTCGACTACGACGCTACCTATCTTGTCATAATTCCTGTATGGCATTTCATTCCTCTTTCTGTACGTTGACTATGGAATTCATGTCGTAAAAACCGGTTGTATTCTTCGATGATATAACGGTCAGATTGAACACGTCATAAAGCCTGTGATAGACCGTAAAGTTGCCCTCGCGGTATCCCACGCATCCGAGCGATATAAGATACTCCCCGCCCTGAAGCGACATGTTCTGTGTAAACGTCACCGTATAGACATCGCCTGCCTCGGGCGTTCCGGTTGTGATCTTTTCAAACATCGTATTGGTACCCGTGATCTCGGTTCCCTGCATGTTCTTGAAGGAAAGCGCGAATATCGGATCCTGCAGGCGTTCGAAAAATCTTATCTTCACCTTTACGGTGAACTCTTCGCCCTTGATGATGGTATTCGTGATCGTCCCGCTGTTATCGTATGCACAGTAATCCTCGAACTCGGCAAGCCCGCTCCCGTACTCGTCAACGTTCGGATTAAGCTGCATACTGTCCTTCCACTTCTCCCCCGAAGATGCCGCACTGCTCTTGTTCGTATTTGATATCTGATCGAGCTGTCCGACAAGTACCTTCTTGTACATGTCTATGATCTCTTTTGGCTCGCCTTCTCCGATCTTATGACCCTTCTCGAGCAGTATGACCCTGTCACAGTACTTGCTTATGCTGCCCAGGTCGTGACTGACGAACAGTATGGTCTTTCCCTGTTTCTTGAAATCCTCGAATTTCCTGTAGCATTTATTCTGGAAAAATACGTCGCCTACCGACAGCGCTTCATCGACGATCAGTATCTCCGGGTCGATATTTATCGCAACGGCAAATGCAAGACGCACGAACATACCGCTCGAATATGTCTTGACCTTCTGGTACACAAAATCACCTATGTCGGCAAACTCCAGTATCGACTCGAGCTTGTCGTCTATCTCCTTTTCGGAAAATCCGAGCATGGTCCCGTTCAGATATATGTTCTCGATACCGGTAAACTCCATGTTAAATCCGGCGCCGAGCTCCAAAAGGGCCGATATGCGTCCGCTTATGTTAAGGTTTCCCGCGGTCGGAGACAGTACTCCCGTTATGATCTTGAGGATCGTGGATTTTCCGCTTCCGTTTGTCCCGATTATACCTACGGTCTCGCCCTTATATACGTCAAACGACACATCGTCGAGTGCATAGTGCTGTCTGCAGTGGATGTTCTTCCCGATGTGAAGAGCCTCCTTGAGACGGTCGCGGTTGCGATCGTAAAGCTTGTAGACCTTGGATATGTGATCTACGCTTATCGCGATCTCATCTCTTGAGATGTTTCCGGCGCTCACATGGTCCGTGTGCTCACCCGCATTATTCGGTTGTCCTATCACATCAAGAAAATCCGCCATGTCTTTCCTTTACAGCACGTCAGCAAAATGAACCTTGAGGCGCTTGAATATGATCGCGCCGAAGGCAAACACACACATCGTTAGTATCCAGAAATACGCCGTTGAATAAAAGTTCTCCCAGAACCATATCTTGTCTATGAGCGAATCCCTGTATCCCTCCACTATATAATTCATCGGATTGAGTTTGAATATGATGCGCAGCTTCGGTGAGAGCGTTGTTATGTTCCACAGTATCGGAGTTGCCCATATCCCTACCTGCAGCAGTATCGATATGATCTGTCCGAGGTCCCTGAAAAAGATGATTATCGAGCACGTGATATAACACAGCCCGAGCACAAACACAAACATACAGGCGCTGTAATAAAACACCTGAAGAGTATAAAGGTCGGGATAATACCCGTAGCACGCAAACAGCGCCACGGTAAACAAAAGGAAAAATCCGTGAACAAAAAGCGCCGAGATGATCTTTATGATCGGAAGTATACTGATCTTGAACACAACCTTTTTAACGAGATAGTTATATTCAAGCAGCGCATTCGTTCCGTTTGACAATGCTTCCGAAAAGAAGAACCACGGGACGATACCGGCGATCAGCCACAGTATATACGGGATCGTTATATCGCCTTTAACGGCGACTGCTCTTGACGGAAGCGCCACACTGAACACGAACCAGTACAGCAGCACCGTTATGACAGGCTGAACGAACGCCCAGACTATTCCGAGGTAGGATCCGGCATACCTTGTCTTAAAATCATTCTTGGCAAGCTTCCAGATGAGCTGCCTGTTCTGAAACAGTTCGACCGGAAGTATCACTATCTTTTCATATTTCCACAGGAAGACTATATAGATGGCCGTCAAAATAACGCAGGAAATGATCTTTTTGATCATTTCCTCTTTGGGGTCCGC
>CADCPL010000229.1 GCA_902803305.1 uncultured Lachnospiraceae bacterium | reverse complement strand
GCGCTTGAGTACAGGGATCTGATAACGAGCGTTAAGAGGGTTTCAGAAAAACAGAAGATAACCGATACGGGAACAGATAACAGAGACGTGATCGCACTTGCTTCCGATAAGGAGTCGGTGATCATTCAGATGTTCTTCATAAGAGACGGAAAGATCGTCGGCAGGGACCACTACTACATGAAGCAGGCAGGCGATGAGACAGCTGCTGATATCATGGCTGCGTTCCTCATGCAGTTTTATATGGGAGCGCCTTTTATCCCGAAGGAGATCCTGGTAAAGGATATGCCGTCGGGACTGCCGCTCATCGAGGAGTGGATGAGCTCGCAGAACGGATCAAAGGTATCCGTTATCGTTCCGCAGAAGGGCAGGAAGGAAAAACTGGTCGCACTCGCGTATGAGAACGCACTTATCAAACTGAGCCGCGATATAGAGAAACTGAAGAGAAAAGAGGAGCGTACTCTCGGAGCGGTGGAGGAGATAGCAAGGCTTTTGGGACTTGCCGATATCCATCGAATGGAGGCCTATGATATATCAAATATAAGCGGTTTTGAGTCCGTGGGATCCATGGTGGTTTATGAGGACGGAAGACCAAAACCCAATGAATACAGGAAATTTAAGATAAGATCGGTGGAAGGACCCAACGATTATGCCAGCATGGAAGAGGTGCTCACCAGGCGGTTTGAACACGGAATGAGGGAGATCGGATCGGGAGATACGGATGGGAAGTTTTCAAGGTTTCCCGATCTTATCCTGATGGATGGCGGAAGAGGACAGGTAAATATATGCAGGGATGTCCTTGATAAGCTAGGTCTTGATATTCCTGTATGCGGGATGGTTAAGGATGATAATCACCGTACAAGGGGCCTGTACTATGATAACAAAGAGCTTCCCATATCCCATGCGTCGCAGGGATTCCATCTGATAACAAGGATACAGGATGAGGCGCACAGATTTGCCATAACGTTTCATCGGGATCTTCGGGGAAAGAAACAGGTTCACTCGATACTTGACGATATCCCCGGAGTGGGTCCGAAGAGAAGGAAAGCGCTCATGAAAGCTTTTGAGTCTCTTGAAGATATAAAAAAAGCATCACTTGAAGAACTGGGCGCAGTGGACGGATTAAACGCGGCCGCCGCAAAGAGTGTTTATGATTTTTTCCACAAATAATACATATTGTGATATACTTTGATGATGGTAAGAAACGGATCATGATCATATGGAGGTTTGTATGGCATCGGTATCTGTCAGTGAATTGATCGAAAAAATGAAGCTTGTTAATCTGACGCCGGACATTGATGTTGAAGAGATCAAGATCAATCAGCCGGATATCAACCGTCCCGCTTTGCAGATGGCCGGATTCCTGGAGCATTTCGAAACGGGAAGAGTACAGATAATCGGTTTCGTTGAATATACATACATGGAGAAGCTTGATCCCAAGGTCAAGAAGGAACGTTACGAACACATTCTGTGCGATGATACGCCCTGCTATGTTTTCTGTCGTGATCTTCAGCCGGATGAACTGTTTTTAGAGATCGCGAAAGCGCATAATGTAGCTGTTCTTATGTCTCATAAGTCAACATCTAACCTTATGGCGGAGATAATCAGGTGGCTGAATGTTAAGCTTGCTCCTGTTATCTCGGTGCACGGTGTTCTTGTTGATGTATACGGCGAAGGTGTATTGATCACCGGTGAGAGCGGCATAGGAAAATCCGAGGCTGCTCTGGAACTTGTCAAGAGAGGACACAGACTGGTCAGCGATGATGTTGTTGAGATCAGAAAAGTCAGTGATGATACGCTCATAGGAACCGCACCGGATATTACGAGACATTTGATAGAGCTTCGCGGAATAGGTATAGTGGATGTTAAGATGCTGTTCGGTGTATCATCGGTAAGAGAGACGCAGAGCATCGACCTTGTCATAAGGCTTGAAGAGTGGGACAAGGACAAGGATTACGACAGGATCGGACTTGAAGAGGAATACACGGAATACCTCGGTAACAAAGTCGTATGCCACAGTATCCCCATAAGGCCCGGACGAAATCTGGCCATCATATGCGAGTCGGCTGCGGTCAACTTCAGACAGAAGAAGATGGGATACAATGCCGCTCAGGAACTGTATTCAAGATTTCAGAATTCACTTAAGACCAGGGAAGAAGAGGAATAAAGATGAGCAAGAAAGTTTTCGGAGTTGATATAGGCGGAACAACGGTCAAGATGGGACTGTTCACCGCGGAAGGTGAGCTCCTTGATAAGTGGGAGATCGCGACAAGGAAAGAAGATGACGGTGCTCATATACTGCCTGACATAGCAGCATCCATCAAAGAGCGCATGGACAGGGAAAATATCAAGCCGGAAGATGTTGCAGGTCTCGGGATCAGCGTTCCAGGACCGGTCGACGACAAAGGTGTCGTTCACAAATGCGTCAATCTCGGATGGGGTCAGTTTGACATCGATGAAAAAATGAAAGAATATATAGATCTGCCGGTGTTTGCCGGAAACGATGCTAATGCCGCAGCGCTGGGAGAGGCATGGAAAGGCGGAGGAAAAGGCTGCCAAAATGTCGTTGTGGTGACGCTCGGAACAGGTGTTGGCGGTGGTATCATCGTGAACGGAAAGATACTGTCCGGATCACACGGATCAGGCGGTGAGATAGGTCATCTGCACATGAATGATAATGAGACCGAAAAGTGCGGATGCGGTAAATGCGGATGTCTGGAACAGTATGCATCGGCAACCGGAATAGCAAGACTTGCGAAGATGAAAGTGGAAGCGGACACAAGACCTTCATCCATGAGGGATGCCAGAAGTCTCAATGCCAAGGTCGTATTTGATGCAGCCAAGGCCGGAGACGAGTTGGCGATCGAGGTTACCGAGCAGTTCGGAGAGATACTCGGGAAAGGTCTTGCCAATATTGCCGACGTGATCAACCCTGAGCTGTTCGTTATAGGCGGAGGAGTCAGCAAAGCGGGTCAGATCGTGATCGATCTTGTTAAGAAGAACTATGTAAAATATGTGTTCCACGGAAGCCGCGGCACGCAGTTTGCTCTTGCGACACTTGGTAATGATGCCGGTATATACGGTTCCGCAAAGCTTGTACTTGACGGAGTGAAGGATTCTTGAACACGGATATCATAAATCAGCTTGGGAATATTACCGGTCCGGTAAACATCCTTACAAACGAAAACATGAATAAACATACGACATTTAAGGTCGGTGGTGCTGCGGATGTTTTTGTCACTCCGCAAAGCATAGAGGAGGCGGTAAATATCATCCGCCTTCTTTTGTCGAAGAATGAGCCTTATGTCGTTATAGGAAACGGAAGCAATATCCTTGTATCGGATAGCGGATACAGAGGATGTATCGTCTGTATGGACAAAGGAACGGATGCGATAACCGTAAACGGTAAATCAATAAAGGCAGAAGCCGGTGCGATGCTGTCAAAAGCAGCATATGCCGCATATGAAAACGGTCTTACCGGGCTTGAGTTTGCGTCAGGTATACCGGGAACCGTAGGCGGCGCCATGGTCATGAATGCCGGAGCATACGGTCAGGAGATGAAGGATGTTACGGTAAGTGTCACGCTGTTTGATGCCTCTTCGGGTGAAGTGTTGACGGTTCCTGCGTGTGATATGGAGTTCGGATACAGAACGAGCATCGTAAAAAAACATCCGTATACGGTACTTGCGGCGGAGTTTGAACTTAAGGCCGGAAACAGGGAAGAGATAAAAGCGAGGATGGATGAACTGGCACTTGCGCGCCGGCAGAAGCAACCTCTGGAATACCCGAGCGCCGGTAGCACTTTTAAGCGTCCGGAAGGGTATTTTGCCGGAAAGCTTATTGAGGATGCGGGGCTTAAGGGATATACCGTAGGCGGAGCAGCCGTATCGGAAAAGCATTGCGGATTTGTCGTGAACACAGGTAATGCGACAGCTGCTGAGGTACTGCAGCTGATGAGTGATGTAAGAGACAGGGTGAATGAAAGATTCGGGGTCGTGCTTGAACCCGAAGTAGTCATGATCGGAGATGCGAAGATATGAGATTTGTTGTTGTTACCGGTCTTTCCGGAGCCGGTAAGAGTTCGGCGCTTAGGTTCCTGGAAGATGCGGGATATTACTGCGTAGATAATCTTCCGGTCCAACTCATAACGGAGTTTGCAAAACTGCTGAAGGAAAACGGAGAGATAGAGCGTGCCGCTCTTGGTATCGACGTAAGGACCGGAGCGGGTTTTGACGAACTTGAATCGGCTCTTGGCAGTCTTAAGGACATGGGAATAGAATATGAGATCCTGTTTCTTGAGTCGGATGACCGCGTGCTCGTCAAGAGATACAAGGAAACAAGAAGGATACATCCGCTCGCGTTTGGAGACAGGATCGAAGCCGGTATAGAAAGAGAGAGAGGGAAACTTTCGAATATCAAAAAACATTCGGCTCACATCCTTGATACATCCCAGATGTTGACGAGAGAACTTAAGGCCGAGATAGATAAGATATTTGTTAACGATAAGAAGCATAAGAATCTGTACGTTACCATATTATCGTTTGGATTTAAATACGGTATCCCGGTGGATGCGGATCTTGTCTTTGATGTTAGGTTCCTTCCCAACCCGTATTATCATGATGATCTTCGTCCGCTTACCGGAAAGGATAAGCCGGTTTCGGATTATGTACTCGGATTTGAGGAAGCCGGTGTATTTCTTGATAAACTTGAAGATCTTCTTCTGTTCCTCATACCCAATTATATTTCCGAAGGAAAGAACCAGCTTGTTGTGGCGATAGGATGTACCGGCGGAAAACACAGGAGCGTTACCCTTGCCGAGGCATTATGCGGCAGGATGTCAAAGTATGAGGAATACGGTTCCAAGCTGGAGCACAGAGATATAGGTAAAGATAGTTTGCGGGGAAAATAGGATGTCTTTTTCCGGAAAGATAAAGGAAGAATTGGAGAGGGCAGAAAGTGCGCCAAGACACTGTCGCTTGGCCGAGATGGCTGCGATTTATGATTTTTGCGGTAAAAAATCGGAAGAGTCGGATGGAAAAATAGTCATTTCTTCCGAAAATGAACTGGCGGTCAGAAAGTTCTTTACTTTGCTGACAAAAACATTTAATATGAATACGGATTTTGTGGCAAATGCAGGGGGATACGCCAAAAGTGGCGCAAACTACCGTTTGGAGATAGGTCCCGGCATGGCTGCCGACATCAGATCGGCGATAAGAGTTACAACGGAGACGATGAGATCCTGTTGCAGACGGGCCTATGTCAGAGGTGCATTTCTTGCCGCCGGATCCGTAAGTGATCCTGAAAAGTCATATCATTTGGAAATCGTGTGCCAGGATGAGAGACAGGCACTTTTTTTGGCGGGACTGCTCTCAAGCTTTGAGATAGAAGCCAAGACGATAATCCGAAAGAAGTACTACGTCCTCTATGTAAAGGACGGAACGAGTATTGTGGAAACGCTTAACGTCATGGGGGCGCATGTAGCCCTTATGGATTTTGAAAACACCAGGATACTCAAGGAGATGCGTAATACCGTTAACCGGAAGGTCAACTGCGAGACAGCGAACATAGGTAAGACGGTGATGGCAGCTCAGAGACAGATAGATGATATCAGGTTTCTCATAGAGTGCGATTCATTCGATGAACTGCCTTTGTCCCTCAGGGAGATGGCACAACTTAGGATATCATATCCGGAAGCAACGCTTGCGGAACTCGGACAGATGAGCACGCCGCCGCTAGGCAAATCCGGAGTCAATCACAGACTTCGCAAATTGTCACAGGCAGCTCGCAGCTTCGGGTATAAAGGAGGAGAATTATGACAAAAAAAGAAACGGTCATCCGTCTCGAGAACGGATTGGAGGCAAGACCGATAGCGCTGCTCGTGCAGGTTGCCAGCCAATATGACAGTTCGGTATACATCGAGTACGGAGAAAAGAGAGTCAACGCCAAGTCAATAATGGGAATGATGACGCTTGTCCTGGTGGCGGGAGACACGGTTACGGTCACCGCGGACGGTTCGGATGAGGAAACGGCGGTTGAAGCTATAGTAACATATCTATCGGGAGAATAACCCCATAAAAGGGAGGATGCCAAGTAGCAAAAGCTACTTGGCATTTATTATGAAAAAGTATTTGCAATGTAATTACTTGTCTTTCTGAAATCAGTATAGTTCACATAAATGTATAAAAAATGTTCCATAAATGAAAAGATTTTAAATTAAATATGAACAAAACATGAACAAAACCGGTGCAGCCTGTTTTTGACCAAAAGCGAATATGATGATAAAATATACAAGTGTTTTTCACATGATCGGAGAAGGATATGGAAGAGGGAAAGATTAAAGTAAAAAAAAGCGGTGACGGAAAGCTCATTTCATTTATAGGGCTCGGTCTTATGTTGCTCGCATTCGTACTTGCAGTGGCGGTCACGAACAGCGCAGGTTCGGATTATTTCGCGGAGAATATCGCGATGACTATTGCGATGGCGGTGGCTGTGATCATATCGGCTGCGGGATATCTGACGATAGCCATTGTGGTAGCGGCTGTTGCAACGGTAATATTTGCCGGCCTAAAGGTATATTCTGTATTATCGCTTCAGATGACATTCCCCATGATGACATTTGCGTGGATAGTCCTCCCGGCTATGTGTGTTGTGGGCATTGCACTGTATGTCAAGAGATATACGCCGCTTACGCTTGAGAATGCGCTTTTGAAAAAACAGATCTCGGAACTGTCCATGATAGATCCCGTAACGGGACTGTACAATCTTCGAAGCATGTTCATGGATATACAGACTCAGATATCTTATGCCGAGCGAAATAACAGCCCGATATCCCTTATGATACTCCGGCTTCGCTATCCTGCGGAAATGAGGAAGGTTCTGAAGCCCTCACAATATGAAAAAGTGATCAAACAGCTGTCGCTTCTGATCGTCGACACCGTCCGACTGGAGGACAGAGTGTATTCCATCGATGAGAACGGCGGATTCGGAATAATACTTACATGTGATAAGGAAGGCACCAAGCTCGTTGAGGGAAGACTTCGCGGTAAGCTGGGTGATCCATCATGGTTTGAGGGCATATCCGACAAGCAGATCCGTACAGAGGTGAAGATAGGATACCTGCAGTACGACAATACGAAGTATAACCGTGATGCGAACAGCTTCAGGGATGATGTGGAGGATGAGGTTACTTATGACATGTAGATAGGAGGGGCCCACGTAGTGGGAAGAACCTGTCTACACGTGGAGCGCCCATCCTGCGTAGCAGGATCTAAATGCGCGACACACCTTGTTATTATAGATAGGAGATAACCATGAAATATTTCATCACCGGCGGAGCAGGTTTCATAGGCTCCAATATGGTCGACAGGCTTCTGTCGGAGCCTGGAAGCGAGGTCGTTGTTTACGATAATTTTTCAACGGGAAGAAGAGAATTTCTCGAGCAGGCTCAAAAGAGTGACAGATTCAGACTCGTCGAAGGCGATACACTTGATCTTCCTGCGCTTACCGATGCCATGAAAGGCTGTGATCTTGTATTTCACTTTGCAGCTAATGCCGATGTCAGAATGGGATGTGCCCATCCGCGAAAAGACCTGGAGCAGAACACGATAGCAACATACAACGTGCTTGAGGCCATGAGGGCGAACGACATCAAGAGGATAGGATTCTCATCAACAGGCTCGGTATACGGAGAAGCCGAAGTGATCCCTACGCCCGAAAATGCTCCGTTCCCGATACAGACTTCTCTTTACGGCGCATCAAAGCTTGCGTGTGAGGGACTTCTTGCAGCTTATGCGGAAGGATTCGGTTTCACCGCGTATATATTCCGATTCGTCTCTATTTTGGGAGAGAGATATACCCACGGTCATGTGTTTGATTTTTGCAAGAAACTATCCGATGATCCGACAAAGCTCCACATACTCGGAGACGGGCATCAGAAGAAATCATATCTGTACGTTAAGGACTGTCTTGAGGCAATACTTACGGTCGTAAGAAATTCAAAGGATAAAGTGAACATCTATAATCTCGGAACGGATGAATATGTCGAAGTAAATGATTCCGTAAGGTTCATCTGCGGCAAGCTCGGAGTATCCCCTAAGCTTTCATACGAGGGAGGCGAGCGCGGATGGATAGGAGATAATCCGTTCATATATCTTGATACGGCAAAGATCAGATCCCTCGGCTGGAAGCCGGCGGCGACGATAGAAGAGGGTGTGATAAAGACCGTGGAATACCTGCAGGCTAATCCGTGGGTATTTGAAGTAAGATAGGTAGCGTAAAGTTTTCTGGAAAACTTTATGCTACGTAGGCCACGACTTCCACGAAGTGGAATTGTAATGTCGTGGCTCTCAAGAATGACTAGGAGGAAACCGAATGATCATCGCGCGCAGTCCGCTCCGTATAACACTCGGCGGAGGAGGTACCGATCTTCCGTCGTATTATGAGGAAAGAGAAGGATTCCTTATCTCGGCGGCAATCGATAAATACGTGTATATAACCCTTCATGAAACATTTGAAAAAGGTTATTTTCTAAAGTATTCCAAGTTTGAAAAATGTAATGAGATAGATGAGATACAGCACCCGATAATACGCGAGGCGCTGAAGCTTCTCGATTGGAAAAGACCGTGTCTGGAGCTGTGCTCAATGGCGGACATCCCGGCAGGAACCGGCCTCGGATCTTCCAGCTCGTTTACAACGGCACTTCTTCGTGCGCTGCATACGATGCAGGGAAACATCGTATCAACCAGGACACTTGCGGAAGAAGCATGTGAGATCGAAATGAACAGGCTGAAAGAGCCTATAGGAAAGCAGGATCAGTATATCGCCAGTTACGGCGGCATTACCTGTATGAATTTCCACAAAGACGGATACGTATGGGTAGACCCTCTCAGGATATCAGATGAGGCGCTTTATAATCTGGAAGATAATCTTATATTGTTCTTTACCGGCTTTTCGCGTTCTGCCGGAAACATACTTAAGGAGCAGAACGACAAGAGCAAGGAACATAATGAAGAGATGCTGAAAAACCTTGATTTTGTCAAGGATCTCGGATATCAGAGCAAGAATGCTCTGGAAAAGGGAGATCTTGATACGTTTGCGGATATAATGAACGTCCACTGGCAGTACAAGAAGAAACGGTCCGGAGGAATGAGCAATCCGCAGATCGATGAATGGTATGAACTCGCTCTTGCAAACGGAGCCCAGGGCGGCAAGATGATCGGAGCGGGCGGAGGAGGCTTCCTTATGTTTTATGCGAAAGACAAGGTCCGTCTTCGTGATGCGATGAGAAATACCGGCATGAGTGAAGTCAGGTTCAGATTCGAAAAGGAAGGATCAAGGATCTTATGATAAGTCCCGCAGACGTAATGGTCGTGGTACTTATGGGAGGCCTTGGTACCAGATTAAAAGAATACACAAAGCAGTGCCCGAAATCACTTGTAGATGTTTGCGGCAAACCGTTTTTTGACTATCAGCTCGATCTGCTTACGGCATGGGGATTTAAGAAATTCGTATTCCTCATCGGATACAAAGCCGACATGATCGAGCAGTATTACGGCAACGGCAGCAGCAGGGGCATATCAATACAGTACAGCTATGACGGAGAAAAACTTCTCGGGACCGGAGGGGCCGTAAGGGGCGCTCTTGATCTTCTCGAGGATGATTTTCTCCTTTTGTATGGGGATTCGTTCATGGATATCGATTACGCGGAGACGTTGTATCGATATGAGAGAGGAAAAGCATCGGGTGCAAGAGCGCTTATGACGGTGCTTCGGAACAATAACCGTTTTGACAAGAGCAATGTCGTGATGAACGGCAATGACCTGGTCCTATATGATAAAAAGGATCCCACGCCTGAGATGAACTATATCGACTATGGCGTATGCATGTATGAACGGTCTCTGTTTGAAGGATATTCAAAAGATGAGGCATTTGACATTGCCGATATCCAGCACGAACTGTCCGTAAAGGGACAGATGACCGCTCAGATAGTGACAAAAAGGTTTTACGAGATCGGAAGCCCCGCGTCACTTTCCGAATTCACACAGTATGCAAAGCACAGGTTTTACGAAAGTCATCCCGCGGTGTTTGTTGACAGGGACGGCGTCATCAACAGCATAGTGTGGAATGATGACATAGAGCAGCTTGACAGCCCCATGAAAGTGGAACAGTTTGAATTTCTGCCGGGCGCTGCGGAGGCGCTCCGTACTTTTAAGGAAAAAGGGTATTACGTATTCATCATCACGAATCAGCCCGGTGCGGCAAAAGGGAAGACATGTCTTGCAACGCTTTATGATATCAACACATACATGATCGACTGTTTGTCGGAGCAGGGCGTGGAAACAGATGATCTGTTCATGTGCCCGCATTATCCGAAGAAGCTTCCGCAGACAAAAGAGGAATTCCTGATAAAAGAATGTAATTGCAGGAAGCCTCAGCCGGGACTCATATACAGAGCGATGCGCAAATACAATATCGATCTGTCCGGATCGTATATGATAGGGGATTCGTGCACCGACATCATTGCAGGAAATACCGTCGGAACATCAACGATATTCATAGGAGACCTGAAGTGTGATCTTTGCAGGAAACTGGGTGATATCATGCCGACGTTCATAGCAAGGGATATTTTGGATGCTTCGAAACTTGTCGGGTGTCCTTGATATAAAGTCATAAATGTTGGGAAATAAGCAATACGGGAAAAGGAGGAAACAATTATGACGAAAGATTACATCAGGCAATACCTTGAGGAAACGATAAGTATTGCACAGACAGTTTCACAGGAGGAGATCGAAAAGGGTATAAACATCCTTCGTGAGACGAAAAAGAATGAGGGAAGACTGTTCATTCTCGGTGTCGGCGGAAGTGCTGCAAACGCATCACACGCGGTCAATGATTTCCGAAAGATCGGAGGGATCGAGACATATGCTCCCACCGATAATGTATCGGAATTGACGGCAAGGACCAACGACGAAGGCTGGGAGACGACTTTTACGGAGTGGCTTAAATGCAGCCATTTGAACGGGAAGGATTCCGTAATGGTGTTCTCGGTCGGCGGAGGAAGCCAGACCACATCACTCAACATAGTCAATGCCTTAAAGCTTGCAAAGGAGCGTGGAGCAAAAGTCATATCCATAGTTTCACGAAACGGCGGATATTCAAAAGAAGTCAGCGATGCATGCGTACTCGTTCCCGTCGTCAGCGATGAGAGGATAACGCCTCATGCGGAAGGATGGCAGGGAGTTATTTGGCATCTGCTGGTCAACGCGTTGGTTAATTGCTAGAATCAGGAAAGAGATGCGTTGACCAGCGGATGCCAGGCGGAGCCCCGCATATCCTGTATCGAAGATGCAGGATGCTCCCGGCGAGGGTGAGCGGGTACGGTACATTAAATATAGAAAAAGGGGAAAAAACATGAACGTAAAAGATCTTACAATCACAATATATGCAGACGGTGCCGACATCGAGGGGATGAAGGCCGAGTACAAAAAGGGGATAGTGAAGGGATTTACGACCAACCCCACTCTTATGAAGAAAGCAGGAGTCAAGGACTATGTTACATTTGCAAAGGAATGCGTGAAGGAGATCCCGGATCTTCCGCTTTCGCTCGAGGTGTTCGCAGATGATTTTGAAGGTATGGAAGAGGAAGCAAGGATAATATGCGGACTGGGAAAAAACGTGTATGTAAAGATCCCGATAACCAATTCAAAAGGAGAATCCAGCATACCTCTTATCAGGAAACTATCTGCCGAAGGGTTGCGGCTCAATGTCACGGCGATCCTTACTATGAAGCAGATCGAAGAAACGGTTGATGCGTTTGCAGACGGCACAGACAATATAGTGTCAGTCTTCGCGGGAAGGATCATGGATACGGGAGTGGATGCCGTTCCGATGATGAAGAAGGCAAAGGAGATCGCGTCAAAGAAACCGGGGACACTTACACTCTGGGCAAGCTGCAGGGAAGTGTACAATATACTGCAGGCTCAGGAGAGCGGATGCGACATAATAACGGTAACGAACGCGATTCTTGCAAAGCTTCCGAACCTTGGAAAAGACCTCGGCCAGTTGTCGCTTGAGACGGTTCAGATGTTCGTAAACGACGGCAGAAGCCTTGGTTACAGTATTCGTGCTTGACAAAACCGCGTGTTTGCGATATATTCTTTGTTGCGTATAAAAAAATTGCTTAATTTTACAGTGTTTTTGATGATAAAGAGAGCTTGAAAGGAGAATCATTATCATGGCAGACATCAAGAAACCTACAGTAACAGTTAAGAAGACTGTTGTTACTGAGCCTGAGAAGGCAAAGGAAGTGCTTAAGGCAGCTGTAGCAGAGAAGAAGGCAGCAGCTCCTGCTAAGGCAGCAGAGCCCGCAAAGAAAGCACCTGCTAAGAAAGCACCTGCAAAGAAGGCAGCAGCAAAGAAGGCACCTGCAAAGAAAGCAGCAGCAAAGAAGGCAGCACCTGCAAAGAAGGCAGCACCCGCTAAGAAGGCAGCTCCCGCTAAGAAGGCAGCAGCTCCTGCTAAGAAGGCAGCTCCCGCTAAGAAGGCAGCACCTGCTAAGAAGGTTGTAGCTAAGAAGGCACCTGCTAAGAAGAGGTCAACAGCAAAGAAGACTGTTCTTAAGACAAGTGCAGTATTTGCTATCAGCGACAGCAAGAACGTTTCTGCAGAGGCATTGTTCAAGCAGTACTACAAGACTGCAAAGGATCGTGCAAGATATGATCTTGGCATGAAGGTTTCAGAGATCAAGACTATCGATCTGTACCTTAACATTGCAGAGCAGAAGGTTTACAGTGTGATCAACGGCGAGAAGAACGATTCATTCGATATGTATTTTGAGTTTTGATCACGATTGCAGTAGATTATAAATGATCGTAAGGGGACTAGTGATAGTCCCCTTTTGACTTGTAAATGTTCATGTGGAAGGAAGATGAAAAATGATAAAGCTTTATGATGAAGGAGTATTTCTGATCGATCAGACAGAGATCAAAGCAGCATCCGAGATGAAGGATCCGAACGTTTCGATCGAAGAGGCAGCAAAAAATACGATAGCCTATGGCATACTGAAAGAGCACAATACTTCAGATGATATGGAAAAGCTCAGGATCAGGTTCGATAAGCTGACTTCCCATGATATCACATATGTCGGGATCATTCAGACCGCGAGAGCGTCAGGTCTTGAAAAGTTCCCGATGCCTTATGTTCTGACCAACTGCCACAACAGCCTGTGTGCCGTTGGAGGAACGATCAATGAAGATGATCACATGTTCGGGCTGACCTGCGCCAAGAAATACGGCGGGATATATGTTCCTCCTCATCAGGCAGTCATACACCAGTTCGCGAGAGAAATGCTCGCATGTGGGGGAAAGATGATCCTCGGATCCGACTCTCACACAAGATACGGTGCTCTCGGAACCATGGCCATGGGTGAGGGTGGTCCGGAGCTTGTAAAACAGCTTCTCGGAAGGACATATGACATACCCCGTCCGGAGGTTGTGGCTGTATACCTGAGTGGAAGCCCCAGACCCGGCGTGGGACCGCAGGATGTGGCTCTTGCGATAATAGGAGCAGTATTCGGATGCGGATATGTTAAGAATAAAGTAATGGAGTTTGTAGGTCCCGGAGTATCGGAGCTCAGTGCAGATTTCCGTATCGGTGTTGATGTTATGACCACCGAGACTGCTTGTCTGTCATCGATATGGAGAACCGACGACAAGATAAGGCAGTTCTATGAGATCCATGGAAGAAGCGGGGATTTTGCGCAGCTTGATCCCGGAAAAGTTGCATATTATGACGGAATGATAGAGGTTGATCTGTCAAAGATCGAACCGATGATAGCCATGCCTTTCCATCCGAGCAACACTTATACCATAAGAGAGCTCAGTGCTGATCTTGAAAATATACTTCACGATGTGGAGGAAAAAGCGAAGATCTCTCTCGGAGATGAGGTAAAGCTTAAACTGACCGATAAGATAAAGGACGGCAGACTGTACGTTGAACAGGGTATCGTTGCGGGTTGTGCCGGTGGCGGATTTGAGAATATATGTGCCGTTTCCGATATTTTGGACGGAAAGGATATAGGATCAGATGAATTTTCGCTCAGCGTATATCCGGCATCAATGCCTGTATATATGGAACTTATCAAAAACGGATGTGCCGCAAAACTGCTTCAGACAGGAACGGTTCTTAAGACCGCTTTTTGCGGACCGTGCTTTGGTGCCGGGGATACACCTGCTAACAATGCATTCTCCATAAGGCATTCAACAAGGAATTTCCCCAACCGTGAAGGCAGTAAGCTTCAGAGCGGGCAGATCTCCTCGGTGGCACTCATGGATGCAAGATCCATTGCCGCAACGGCCGCAAACAAAGGTTATCTGACAAGTGCAAC
Organism: uncultured Lachnospiraceae bacterium; assembly: GCA_902803305.1. Lineage (GTDB taxonomy): Bacteria > Bacillota > Clostridia > Lachnospirales > Lachnospiraceae > UBA2868. Next base: position 2,907 of record CADCPL010000229.1, on the reverse strand, counting down.
GGATCAGATCGAGGCAGATACACTGAAAAAATACAAATACAGCTTTGACAGCACAATATATGCAAACAGAGTATTTGATTCAAAAGGAAATGCCGATCCCGATCAGGAGATACATTTCGGACCGAATATCAAAGACTGGCCTGCGATGAAAGCACTGACCGAGAATCTTGTACTTCGCGTCGTATCCGTGATACATGATCCGGTAACGACAACGGACGAACTGATCCCTTCCGGAGAGACATCATCATACAGATCCAATCCTTTGGGACTGGCAGAGTTTGCTCTGTCCAGAAAGGATCCTATGTATGTCGGAAGAGCCAAAGAAGTACGGGACGGAAAACTTCCCGAGATAAAAAATATAATACAGACGATAAATAACCGGTTCCCGGCAGCAGATGAATCAAACACCGGAATAGGGTCCACGATATTTGCGGTAAAGCCAGGTGACGGATCGGCCAGGGAACAGGCGGCAAGCTGCCAGAAGGTTCTCGGAGGCTGGGCAAATATCGCAAACGAGTATGCTACCAAGCGGTACCGCAGCAATCTGATCAACTGGGGAATGCTTCCGCTTCTGATAGATGAAGGCGAGCTTCCGTTTGAAAATCTCGACTATATCTTTATCCCGAATGTAAGGGATGCGATAGAAAAAAACCTGCCGGATATCGAAGCGTATGTTGTAAAAGATAATGAAATGACGAAGTTCCTTCTTCATATGGCTCCGCTTACCGATGATGAGAGATCGATAATCCTGAAGGGATGTCTGATCAATTACTATGCATCACAGGCATAAAATGAAGTTTTGGGCAAAGGCATTTCGCGACAACAGAATGACGGCCGATACGGTGGTAGAAGACCTGAGCGCAGATACACGCACGCACAAGGTCTTCGGGGCGCTTGAGACTATCAGTTACAGGTTTGATATTCCGCGTCCGATATGGCTGGATTCCAACATAGCCGACTTCAAGAGATACTCAAAGGTCAGGTTTTATGCGGACAGCTTCATAGAAGAAGTCCCCTTTGATTACCTGGAATTTATGGTCCTGGAGGAGGACATGGGTTAAATATTTACGGAAATATGCCGATATAACAGACAGAAGATAGTGCATAGTGCATTATCCCGGTCCGGATTATGTGGACGTATAATTGCGACAGCATGGAATGGCTTACTTTGGGAACGGATTCTCTTTGGGGAATTCCGTTCTTTTTTGTATTCCGATGTATGTCGTGATGCATTTTATGAAGGAGGGTTTATTTGATAATCGCAAACAGTGCTATAGGAATGGAATCCGCCAGAACCTATAATTCTGTGAGCAGGTCCGGCTATCAGAAGAAAGGAAACCTTATCGCTTTTCCTGGATTGCTTGATGATGCATGCGGGACCGAAACAAGGCAGGATGCCACACAAAACGCCAAAGAGGATTTTGACGGGATCTTTAACAAAATGAAGGCATTTGCCACAAGCGGCCGGCTTGAAGACAAGATGCGCCGTGATGCAATGAACCGGATCAGAGTTGAATGTATCCAGTTCCTTCTCTATATGCTTTTCGGGGCAAAAGGACAGGGGGACACCGTTTCGGCTATATCCGGATCGGAAGGAGGAGGTCAGGTACTATCGTCTGTTTCCGAAACGTATCAGTACTATCATTCCGAAAGCGAAGAGACTTGTTTTTCCACTACGGGTTGTGTCAGGACCGCGGACGGAAGAGAGATGGAATTTGATCTTGAGCTGACGATGAGCAGGAGTTTTACACAGTATTATGAACGAAATGTCACGACGATCAAATCTTTTACGGATCCTCTCGTGATCAATCTTGATTCTCCGATAGCTGAAGTGTCTGATGTAAAGGTAAGGTTCGATCTTGACTGTGACGGGGAAGAGGAGGAGATAAGCGGTCTTTCTTCTTCAAGCGGATATCTTGCTCTTGACCTAAACGAAGACGGCGTGATAGGCGACGGAAGCGAACTGTTCGGAACTTCATCGGGGGACGGATTTGGCGATCTGTCCCGGTACGATCTTGACGGTAACGGATGGATCGATGAAGCCGATGAAGTTTTTGACAAGCTGGTCATCGCATTCATAAAAGAAGACGGCAGTCAGGAACTCGTAAAACTGAAAGACCGGGATGTCGGAGCGATATATACGGGCAGTGCGTCAACTGATTTTTCGCTCAATGACCTGTCAACAAACGAGACAAGAGCCCGTATAAGAAGGACGGGTATATTCCTGTATGAGAGCGGGATGATGGGAACCATTCAGCATCTTGATCTGGCAAAATGACTTGGTCGCCCCCGCTGTTTATGATATAATAAATACATCGGGGGTACGTATATTTGGAAGTAGATTTTAACAGTAAAGAGCAGGATATAACGTGGGAGGAGATCATCCTTCTTCACAATTCCGCCCTTAAAGAGATAGGGACAAAGCTGGAGATCCTTAATGACGAGTTCCAGCATATTCATCAGTATAATCCGATAGAACATATAAAGTCACGTATCAAGTCGCCTGAATCCATAGTCAGAAAGCTTAAGAAAAAAGGATATGAGGTGACTCTTGAAAATATGGTCAAATATGTGAACGATATAGCGGGAATCCGCATTATCTGCTCGTTCACATCCGATATATACCAGATCGCCAATATGCTGCGTAAGCAGAACGACATAAAGGTTCTGGCGACCAAGGATTATATTGAAAATCCGAAAGAGAGCGGATACAAGAGCTATCATATGCTTATCAGCATTCCCATCTACCTGTCGGATTCGGTAGTGGACACGAAGGTCGAGATCCAGATAAGGACCATTGCCATGGATTTCTGGGCAAGTCTGGAGCACAAGATGAACTACAAGTTCGAAAGCGATGCTCCGGAAGAGATCAAAAAAGAACTGTTCGAGTGTGCGATGATGGTAGAG
>CADCPL010000228.1 GCA_902803305.1 uncultured Lachnospiraceae bacterium | reverse complement strand
TTAAAGTAGTCGGAGAGCTTGATGAGCGTGTCGATGCCGATGTAATTGCTGCCTTTACGGCTTAAGCATTTGCTCAGCTGTGCCTGCCCTATATTGATCTCGCGGGCAAGTGTTGCCTGATTGATATTATTCTCATTCATCAGGGCTTCGATCTTCCCGATGATCGTCAACTGGATACCTTCTTTTTCCTTTTTCTCGGCTTTATCCATATATATGTCCTCCCTATATGTCGGTTGCCAAATGGGAAACATATGATACCATATAGGAATATAAATGTCAAAAAATAAATAAGGATGCAAAAAGAGAATATACCGTATATAAAAGACAGTGAATTATGAGATTTTGTGTGATATGATGTGATAAAATAAGTCAAAAAAGCAGCGCCGACCAGTACGGTCAAAGGAAAAATGGAGTAAGAAAGTCGGAAGTTAGAATCAAATGCAAGGAAGCGGAAGGGATATCGGAGGTTCAGTAAAAAAATGGATATTGTTAAGAAAATGACTTCAACTATCATGTCAGGCGACGGACAGATATCAAAAAAAGAAACACATGTGGTTAGTGAACATACCCTTAATGTGATCATAAATGAACAATTCATTTACAGACTGGTATGTACGAACTGTCATCTAAAAGAACTTGTGATCGGGAGACTCGTTACAGACGGTATGATCAAAAAGAAAGATAACATAAGTGATGTAATTCTTTGCGGGAATGAGAATGAAGCTCGGGTGTTATTTAATTCAGATATCCCATGTGTAAAGATACCAAGCAGAGATAAGCTGCAAAAACTGCCGGAATGTGATCTGAAAAGTGAATGGGTATTTATGCTTGCAGAGGAATTCGGTCACGGAGCTCCTATCCATGATCAGACCGGGGCCAGCCATATATGTATATTGGGAAGAAAAGGAAAGATCCTCTTTAAAGCCGAAGATATAGGCAGACATAATGCCGTCGATAAGGCAGTGGGATATGCCGTTCTTAATGATATCCCGCTTTCGGAGTGCATGATCTTCATATCGGGACGTGTTCCGGTGGACATGGTGGAAAAAGTCATTGCCGCAGGGATCCCGGTTCTTGTATCAAAATCGGTCCCGACCGCGGAATCCGTGGAGTTGGCTGAAGAATACAATCTAAAGCTTATATGTAAAGCCTGGCCTGATCAGTACGAGATGTTCACAAATTAACGGTTTCATACATACTATAATTATGACAGGTCTGTTTGACTATGACGTGAGACCGGAATCATGGTAGAATCAAAAATGTGTATATTGTTGCGAGAACTTAGAGAAAATGAAACAGAATTACTTAAAGATTTCCTTTATGAGGCAATCTTCATTCCGGAGGGTGTTGAGCCGCCTGCAAGGAAGATCATAGAGCAGCCCGAACTGAAGATTTATTATGAGAATTTATGAAGTAAGGGATGAGCAGGAGATGTCAGAAAAATGAAAAGAAAACTACTCTCTACGATGATCATTTGCATTATAAGTTCGATGTTTATTGCCGGCTGCGGCGGCAAAGAAGCTGCAGCGCCTGCAGAGGATCCCCAACCGGAGCAGGAGATCTCAGAGGATCAGACACCCCCGACAGAAACTCCCGTGCCGGAAGTGAATGAGACAGATGATGAAGAAACATTGCCTGAGCCGGAAACCAAGCAGGATTCACCGGAACCCGTTGATAATTACTATGCTCACAGGTTTGACTCCTATGATGATCTGTTGTTTGCATATAAGGAAGCGCAGGACAGGCATTACACAGAGGAGCAGATCGAGCTTATATTCGGATACGGGGAGGCACTGCTTAATTACGGATGGCCGAATGAGACATCGTCTTATGATGTCGGATATGTATATTATGATGTAGACTCAAATGGAACGGATGAGATGATCATCACATTCGGTAAAGATATTGTTGAGATATACAGTATTTTTACGGAAAAGGTACAGCGGTTCTATTCGGCACCTTATGGCTATGAGGTAACTCTGTATCCCGGTGGGATACTTAAGCAGTATGCGCCTGAGACTTCCGAGTTCCCGGGCACGTTATGGTATTCTTACGACGCGCATCTTGCCGGATATTATAAAGATTTTGAAGAAGCAGGAGGGGAGTACTATACATTCTGCCACCATGATTTCAGCGGGCCGGAGTATGATGAGATAGCAGCAAGACTTCGCGAGGATCCTGATGCGGATATGCCGGTTTGGATACATGAATATGAGGATATGCTGTCGGAAGCTGATTATAAAAAACTTCTTCCGAAGACAAAGTCTGTAAAGCTTCCTGACGGCAAGAAACTTGCCGATGTCGTTCTTCCGGCAGATTATAAGCCAAGATATGAGGCTAATGAAGTAAAAGAAGACGAAACCATACCCGAATACTTCATTTACGTAAAATCACCGGACGGATACGCAAATCTCCGTAAGGGTCCCGGCACAGAGTATGATGTGATATGCCGGATACCGACAGGTGATTCCATGGAGGTATATCATGAAACTGCCACGGATAAGAAGGGTAATAAATGGCTGAAAGTAGCATACTGGCATCCTGAAGGGACATCCCAGCTTGACGGAACTGATGATCCCGGGGTAACAGAGACGGGATGGATAGCCGAATCACAGGTTGAATGATATTGAATCGGAGGGTTGCTGAAGTG
>CADCPL010000227.1 GCA_902803305.1 uncultured Lachnospiraceae bacterium | reverse complement strand
GTCATCCCGGCACCGGCTTCGTGGCATAACAAGCGAAATGGCAGGTCACAAACCCCTGCCATCGGTGCCAGTATCCATTTATTCGGAAGTTCTACGTTACCTATTCTTGGCATAAATAAGCCTTAGTCCCTCAAGTGTAAGATCGCTGTTGTATTCGTCGATCATATCCGTTTCGTTGCTTACTATCTTACCGAGTCCGCCTGTTGCCACAACCTTAAGATCTTTGTATCCGGACTCTTTTTTTACCTGATTGATTATGTACTCGGCCTGTCCGATCTGGCCGTACATAAGTCCGGCCTGCATCGACCAGATCGTATCCGTTGCAAGTATCGACTTCGGCATTTCTATCTCTATCTCAGGAAGCTTTGCCGTGCCGGTCCAGAGTGCCTGAGCGCTTATCCTGATGCCGGGAGCAGTGATCCCCGCCACAAAGCGTCCGTCTTCCGTGACAAGGTCATATGTCGTAGCCGTACCGTAATCGAGAACGAGTATGGGGCCGCCGTACAGTTCATATGCTGCCACCGCATCCACTATCCTGTCGGGCCCGATCTCTTTCGGGTTCGGGGTATCGATGTTGATGCCCGTCTTGACTCCCGGGCCCACTACAAGCGGAGTTACTTTCATGTATTTCTTGACACTGCTGACAAGAGAATGCATCACATCAGGCACGACCGATACGATTATCGCTCCGTCGATCTGCTTCGGATCAACACCGTTCCTCTGTGCCAGATCGCACAAAGTGATACCGAACTCATCCGATGTCCTCGGTGTCTTGCTCATGAGCCTGAACGTGTACATCAGCTTATCGTTATCATATACCCCGCATGTTATGTTTGTGTTTCCTACATCAAGTACCAGCAGCATTATTATTTCTCCTCTTTACCTTCCTTTAGTATAAATGTTCTGTAGAACATTTCGAGACTCTCAAAAAGTTCCTGTTTACGCTTCCTGACTTCCTTGACAAGAAGACCGGCTCCGATCTCATCGTATAGTATATCTTCCTCGTCTGCATCGGTGATGAGCATGACCGAACCGTCATCATCAAAGCCTATCATGAATGCCCCGCCGACTTCTTCGGTAAAGAGAACGCATATGATATGCAGTTCCTCCTGTATCGATTCCGGTATCTTCGAGAACTTCTCGTTAAAGTAATACTTCTGTTCGTACGAATTGGCGCCGCACAGGATAGTAGTTGAAGTATCCATCATCTTCCTCCGGTTTTTCAAAGTCATTAAATGCCGGGTTTAAAACACTATGAGAGCATAAATGCATATCCCGGTTATCGCGGCAAACATGACCGCAAGGATGGCAAATGCCCATCCGTTCTTTGAGCCGCGTTTGAAGCACCTGTAACTGTTAAATCCGAGAAGTGCCGTAGCCGACGCGAACATCAGAGTATACAGAAGCGTTGTCGCTCCCGTGGAAAGTGAGATCAGTCCGCAGATTATGATCACAAGTGAAAAAAATACATCGGCGAGACTGACTATGAAAAATTCCTTTTTGGCAAGTGTTTTTAAATAATCAAATATCTCTGTGTTCATATGCCATCATCCGAGTGTTGCAGCCATAACTGCCTTGATCGTATGCATGCGGTTTTCGGCCTCATCAAACACGACATCCGCATACTTTTTGAACACCTCATCGGTCACTTCCATGTCGGCGATACCGAATCTCTCGCCCATCTCCTGTCCTATGGCCGTCTTGCGGTCATGGAATGCCGGCAGGCAGTGAAGGAATATCGCATCAGGTTTTGCATGGTTCATAAGATCCATCGTTACTTTATAAGGTGTCAGATCGCGGATCCTCTCCTCCCAGACATCATCGGGTTCACCCATTGATACCCATACATCCGTATAGACTATATCAGCGCCTTCAACCGCCTTGTAAGGATCCTCCTCAAAAGCGACCGAGCCGCCAGAGATCTTCGCAAACTCCTCGCATTCCTTAACAAGAGCGGCATTGGGGAAATATTTTCTCGTCGTTCCCGCAACAAAATGCATTCCCATCTTGGAGCATGCGATCATAAGCGAATTACCCATGTTATATCTGGCATCACCGAGGTATACAAGCTTCCTTCCTTCTATCGTCCCGAGATGCTCCCTTATCGTAAGAAGGTCTGCGAGCATCTGAGTCGGGTGGTATTCGTTCGTAAGCCCGTTCCATACAGGTACCGGTGCATATTTGGCCAGTTCCTCAACTATTGACTGCTCGAATCCGCGGTACTCGATGCCGTCATACATCCTGCCCAGAACGCATGCCGTATCAGCGATGCTCTCTTTTTTTCCTATTTGTGAAGCTCTCGGATCGAGGAATGTCGTTCCGATACCCATGTCATGCGCAGCAACCTCAAAAGAACAGCGCGTTCTCGTGCTTGTCTTTTCGAAGATAAGAGCAACATTCTTTCCTTCATAACGGCGGTCAAAGATCCCCTTTTTCTTTTTTTCCTTAAGTTCTGCGGCAAGATCGAGAAACTCCTCGATCTCCTCCTTCGTAAAATCCTTGAGCGTTAAAAAATCCCTTCCTTTTAAACTCATGACTGTCTTCCTTTCGTCTTCTTATAGTCAACATACGCGACATCTCCGCGCATTGCAACGACCGTGACAACTTCTCCTTCATTTATGACGGCGTTTGGTCTGTTACTTCTTGCGGACCAGTTCCTTCCGCCGATCCTGACTACACCGTTCTGCGTATTATTATCTATCCTGCACGTTACAACGGCGTCGCAGCCTTCAAGCTCCATGAGCTGCTTTTCGCGTCTGGCTCTCATAACGTACTTCATCCCGACCGGCCTTACAACGACAAGCAGAAAAGCCGTGACAATAACTGCAATGCCGATCTGCAGTATATCATTCAGTCCGAAGGCATATGCAATGATCCCGGCGATCGCGCCGACAGCGCCGCAAGCCCCATAAAGCTCGATCCTGATGAACTCAGCCACCAGACATATGATAAGTACTGTCATCCAGATCATCGGTGTCATATGCTATATCCTTATCCATCCCTGCATTTTTCTGTCTTCCGTGTCTTCGCCGACCATATACTTTGCCGGATATACCGTGATATGTCCGGGTGTTTCGTTAAGTATCGCAGCCCATTGACTGAATGTCGAGTTTGCGATTATATTCGCCCTGCACCTGCTCATAAGCTGCATATCCCTAAAACTGTCTTTTCCGGTATTAAATGTCACAACGGTTTTATCGGGAAGGTCGGCAAACGCCTCGTTAACGTAATCC
>CADCPL010000226.1 GCA_902803305.1 uncultured Lachnospiraceae bacterium | reverse complement strand
TCTCATATCAAGGATGGCGGATGCCTGACGCTCTGTAAAGCGAAGCGACGTGGCAACCTTCTGCGAAATACGCGACTTAAATGTGATGCCTTCAATATCTCCTTCGATCAGGCACTTCTTTGCGACTTTAACATCCTTCGAACCGCGAAGTATCTCAATGATGACATCGATAACATCAACTGCCTTGATAAGACCTTCCTGTACTTCCTTCTTTTCGAGTTCTCTTGAAAGAAGCGTTCTGTATTTGCGTGTGGCAAGTTCGCGAAGAAATCCCACGTGATGGGATATTATAGCGCGAAGTCCCATTACCTCTGGTCTTCCGTCGCATATAGCGAGCATGTTCACTCCGAACGTATCTTCAAGCCTGGTCTTTTTCAGAAGCATGTTCCGTACATTCTCGACATCGGCATCCTTCTTCAGTTCGACGACTATACGTATACCTTCCTTACTTGACTGATTGGAGATATCCACTATGTCATTTGTCTTCTTTGCATCGATAAGCGCAACGATATCGAGCAGGAATTTGGATATATTGGCACCTATCATCGTATAAGGTATCTCGGTGATGACAAGCATGGGCTTTTGGCCCTTGCCGTATTCAAGCTCAACTTTGCCCCTTATCCTTATCTTTCCGGAACCCGTCTCATATATCTCGAGCAGATCATCTTTGTTCGTTACTATACCGCCCGTGGGAAAATCAGGTCCCGGCATTATCTCCATAAGCTCGGCCGTGGATATGGCGGGATTTTTGATAAATGCCTTTTCCGCTTCGATGACTTCGGCGAGATTATGCGGCGGCATGCTTGTTGCCATTCCGACCGCTATACCTTCCGATCCGTTTACGAGAAGATTGGGAAACCTGCACGGAAGTACTGCCGGTTCTTTTCCTGTCTCATCATAATTGGGCAGAAAATCAACCACATCCTTATCAAGATCCGAAAGCATCTCTTCCTGCGTGATCCGCTGAAGTCTTGCTTCAGTGTACCTCATGGCTGCAGCACCGTCTCCTTCGATCGATCCGAAGTTTCCGTGACCGTCGACAAGTGCGATGCCTTTCTTGAACTCCTGACTCATCACAACAAGACAGTCATAGATGGAGCTGTCACCATGGGGGTGATATTTACCCATCGTATCGCCGACTATACGTGCACTCTTAAGATGCGGCCTGTCATAGCGGTTGTTCAGTTCATACATGTCGTAAAGAGTTCTTCTCTGAACGGGCTTAAGTCCGTCTCTTACATCAGGCAAAGCTCTTGATATGATGACCGACATCGCATAGTCGATATACGACTTCTGCATGACATCCGAGTATTCGGTCTTGATTATCGTCTCTTCTATTGTTTCATTTGCTGGTCTTCTGGGCATAGATCATTCTCCCGTTTTATCGTAAACAAATACCGGTGTATCTGTTAAAAATCAAGTTCCGCTTCCTGAGCATGGCGATATATAAAGTCCTTACGCGGCGCCACATCATTACCCATGAGCATCTCCGTGGTCGCACTTGCAAGTCTTGCGTCTTCTATTTCCACAAGCTTAAGCCGGCGTCTCGCAGGATCAAGCGTAGTCTCCCACAGCTGTGAAGCATCCATTTCTCCAAGGCCTTTATATCTCTGAAGCTTAAAGTTCGTATGGTCCTTCCTGTATCTGGCAAGCGCTTTGTCATCATACAGGTATTCCTCCTGTCCGCGAGAAGGCATGGCCTTATAGAGCGGAGGCATGGCTATGTACACATGACCTTCGTATATCAGTTCCGGCATGAACCGGTAGAACAGCGTCAGCAGCAGTGTCGAAATATGCGCTCCATCCACATCGGCATCGGCCATTATTATTATCTTGTCATAGCGAAGCTTTGCTATATCGAAATCATTGCCGTATCCTTCGGAGAAACCGCATCCGAAAGCATTGATCATTGTTTTGATCTCGGCATTGGCAAGTACCTTATCTATACTTGCTTTTTCAACATTGAGTATCTTGCCTCGGATCGGAAGTATCGCCTGATAATTACGGTTACGCGCTGTCTTGGCGCTTCCGCCCGCCGAATCTCCTTCCACGATGAAGATCTCACATTTCTTGGGATCCCTGCTCTCACAGTTTGCAAGTTTTCCGTTTGAGTCAAACGAATACTTCTGCTTACTGAGCATGTTGGTCTTGGCTTTTTCTTCGGCCTTTCTGATCTTGGCCGCCTTTTCGGCGCAGGCAAGGACAGCTTTGAGTGCCTCGAGGTTACGGTCAAAATAATGCGGCAGTTCGTCGCCCGTAACTTTCGAAACAGCCTTTGCAGCATCCTGATTATCAAGTTTTGTTTTGGTCTGACCTTCAAATCTCGGATCGGGATGCTTTATCGATACGATCGCCGTCATACCGTTTCTGATATCGGCGCCGGTAAAGTTCTGGTCTTTATCCTTGAGTATGCTCAACTGTCTGGCATAGCTGTTCATGACATTGGTGAACATGGATTTAAATCCGGTAAGATGTGTACCACCCTCGGAATTATATATGTTATTACAAAATCCAAGTACGTTCTCGTGAAACTCATTGACATACTGAAAAGC
>CADCPL010000225.1 GCA_902803305.1 uncultured Lachnospiraceae bacterium | reverse complement strand
CGCTTCTTCCGATGTGATCCGGTTTATTATGCGCCCGACGAGCACACTCGTCTTTCCGCTGCCGGCAGCAGCTGATACGAGAACGTTATGATCGCGTATGTCTATCGCAAGTTGTTGCTTTTCTGTCAGCTCCATCTGTTATTCCCCGCCTTCTGTCACAGCCTTTCTCATAAGTGCGATCCATTCTTCTTTCTTAAAACCGGTCTTTTCGGCCTCCGGTACGATGGCCGTCGTATTATTGCATATGGAAGTATACGGACAATTCCGGCAGTCAGGCCCCGTAAAGCGCGTCTCTCCGTCAGGTTTCGGTATCGATATGCTTCCTCCGAGCATACGTCTGCCGATGCTTTTGATACATTTTTCCGCATATGCTGCCATGACTTTTATATCATCACCGGTAACAGCCTGCTTATTCTGCCTTATCGAACCACTATTTGTCATGGTCAGTTGTGTGACTGTCGAGTCAGTGGCGATATCCGCGTCCATAAGCTGCGGAATATCCCCGTCGGTATTCACAAAGCCGGAAAAGCTGAGTTTTTTCATCAGTCCCGAATGTATATCCTCCGGACTCAGCCCTGTTTTTTCTTCGATAACGGGGTCGTCAATCTGGTAGTAAAGAACTCCCGCGGGTATCACAGTTGCTGCAGTATCTTTTTTTACCATTCCCATAGCTGCATCAAGATAAACGAGGAGCTGCAGCTGCCTTCCTTCATACACTGCGGCCGGATCCATCTCATAATGAGACAGCTTATAGTCTATTACCCTGATATAAACTCCCTCTCCGGCTTCATAAGTATCAACTCTGTCGATCCTGCCGAAAAGGCTGATATCATCACTTTCTTTCCTGCTGAATTCCGCCTCGAAATACTTTGGAGAAAAACTGCCTTTTTTGATCTGACTGCATATAACATCTGCACTCCTGTGCATTGTTCTCCTGATCCGTTCTTCCATATATGCATATCTTGCTCCGTAAGAGAACTTATCATGTCCGCAGCCTGCTATCGCTCTGTCAACGGCTGTGTCCATGAGTTTTTGCAGCGTCGTTTCATCCGAATGAGCCCAGTCATTTCCCGCCTCTTCCATCAGCTGAGAAAATATCCTCATACAGTCATGGAAAATGTTTCCGATATCTCTGGCCTCGAAAGAGAATATCTCCCTTTCGCGAAGGCCTATCCCATATTCCAGGAAATATCTGTATGCACACTTTGCATAATTTTCAAGCCTTGTGACACCGGCAAGTATCTGATCCCCGTATATCGCACGAGCCAGAGCGCTTCCTATGGTGTCGGGAACACGGTCGGTCCGAAGGATATCCTTCTCAACTATGCATTTAAGACGATTTTTGTAATCTTCCCGCCTGGCAAAATATCTGATAAGTCCTTCGACCTTTTCATCGCAGTCTTCCGGAAGCGTTCCCGATGCGGCAGGGCGTATGAGAGTCGTAAGATCCTCAAACGCTTCCTCCTCATCCGGATAATATCTTTCTATACCCGGCGATACTTTCCCGGCATGAGGGTTCTTCTCGACTATCTTGGCGATAATATATGACGGCAGGAGCGAGCTGCCCGAGCCTGATACGAGGGAATACGAGATATATAGCGACTGTGTCGGTTTAGCCGCTGCCATGTAGATATAGAGCTGTTGTGTATATATATCATCTTTTGAAGTGGGAGCCAGACAGAGATCTGCGTTGCTTCTGAGTAGAAACTCCCTGTCATTTTCGTTGATAACGCCTCCTGCAGCAGGTGCTTTCGGGATCACTCCGTCATTTGCCCCGACTATGAACAAAGCCTTTATATCGCCCAACCGGCTCCTGGTCAGGTCTCCTACCTGTATATAATCGATTCCAGTAGGGATCATGGGTACCCTGATGTTGTCAAAACCTGCATCAAGAAGGTTTCCGAACCCCCTGATGTCTGTTATCTCGTCCGGGATCAGATCGCAAAGCTGTTCAAGAGTGTTCATGATCTTCACATAGATCCTGCCGTACTGGCTTGCAAGATCCTTGTCTCCCGTCTCTTCAAAGACTTCTGCGGCATCTTTTAATTTCTTCTCGATCCCGTCAGATTCTATGAGCCGGTAAAGAGCCATGCAAAACTGCCTGATGGTATACTTAGAACCGGCATTTATCACGCCTTTTTCATCAAGACTCTTTGAAAACCTATCGGTTTTTGCGATAAACTCCTCCCTTACGGCATTTATTCTCTCCAGCTCATCGGCTCCGACTGCCTGTGTATGTGTATCAAACCTTTTATGCCACTTCTTTGCCCCCTTGATCCCGGCGGCCAGGCAGTAATTCTCCAGAGCATATATGTCTTCATCATCAAATCCCGTAAGCCCGGACTTCAGGAACCTAAAAACGGATGAAATGCTGTAATTGTCTGAAAAGATGTCAATAAAGGATCTTATATACTCGATAAACGGATTCAGCGTTATCGGTTCGCTGCAATCTATAAAGAACGGTATATCGTGTTTCCCAAATTCCCTCTCGATCGTGTGGCGATAACCTGTCATATCACCGGTAAGGATAGCTATATCCCTGTAGTGATATCCCGATTCGCGGATAAGTCTTTTTATTTCCGAAAAGACCATTCTAATTTCCTGTGACGGGTTACTTGAACAGAATATTTGTACAGAAGTGTTATTTAATTTCAGGGCATCGTCATCTTCCGTGTATACAATATCGCTTTTTGTGTTGCACGTGTTATTTTTATCGTATTTATCAGCTTTGTAAGGGTCTTCTATTATGACATGCCTTTCGTCTGCCATCCTTCCAAGCTGGTTCATTGTCCTTTTTGACAGATAAAATAACTCATGTTCTCGTAT
>CADCPL010000224.1 GCA_902803305.1 uncultured Lachnospiraceae bacterium | reverse complement strand
GTTCCGTACGTAACTCTGTCGGTCATGACTTTTCCGGCAATAACAATGGCCACGAGGAACCCTCTCGCAGGCTATGCTGCACTTGTCGTCGGGATCATCGTGGCCCTTGTAAGAAAAAATCTGTTCGAGACAGCCGTTATGTGCTGTCTTACCGTTCTGCTGACAGAATTTCTGATCTGATACCAAGCTTCTCGCCTGCCGTTACCGGTGTTTCTATACCGAGCGCAGAGGCCTGGAGTATCTCATCATACAGGAACAATCTGTCCTTTTCGAACAAAAGTATGATCGTGGATCCTCCGTACTTAAAGAATCCCTTTTCCTCTCCTCTTCTGAACACATGGCGTCCGTGGTGATTTACTATCCTGCCCACGAGCATCGCTCCGACTTCCATCTGAACGACCCGGCCGAAGTTCTTCGTCTTCATAACCGTAAATTCACGGCTGTTCTCGGTAAACACCGGAACCTTTTCAAGCGCGATCGGCTGCACCGTGTGAAGCTTTCCCTGTATGAAATGATTGGGTCCTTTTATACCGTCATCAAAGTAATGATATCTGTGGTAATTATCAACGCATAGCCTGAATACGAGGCAGTATCCGCCTTCATAGCGTTTTGCAAGCTTCCTCGAATGGAGCAGTCGCGGTATCGAATAACTTGACTGCTTGATGGGAAGCACCGTCCCCTCCTCTATCTCGTATACGGTAAGGCGTCCGTCACACGGAGAGACAAAAGCCGCAGGATCCGCATCAAAAGGACGCATTCCCGGAAGGATGCGACGTACGAAGCAGTCATTGAAACATTTCAGGTCATGGGTAAAATACTCCGACATGTCTATCGCATTTGCGCGCACGAACGGACGTATTAGAAGCGCCGATATGCGCGAGTCCATAAAGCGTCCTACTATGCGTGATATGACCGGCGTCGTAAGTATACGAAGGATACTTCTTCCGACAGGTGTGTTATACAAAAAATCCAACATTTATTTCATCGACCTCAACAATGCCATTATCAAAAATTCCACAGCGCCTATGCAGCACAGTATCAGAACTCCCTTTATTCCCGGTTTTTTGACCTCGATCTTGGATACGAAGAGGTATCCGACAAGGAGCATTACGCCATAGTAGACGACGGTCAGATCGAGCGGTGTCATGAACTGAAGCAGCATCACGAACGGAAATATGAGCGCCGCGCTTGTTACGGGAAGTCCCGTGTATGATTTTCTCTTACCGCCCTCCTCCTTCTGGCGCTTGTCTTCCATTACGTTAAAATACGCAAGTCTTATCATAGCCATAAGAACGTAGAGCATCATAACGAGCATCGCAAGCACGGGAACGATGAAATCGAGCCAGTTTCCGGTATGAAGCTTTGGCACCATGGAGAACTCGGGGTTCTGCCATATCATCGCCTCGCCAATGACGGCAGGGAGCACACCGAACGCAACAAGATCGGAAAGCGAATCGATCTGAACGCCGAACTTTATCTCGTCTTCGGTCCTGTTCTTTTTGCGTCTTGCAACCTCTCCGTCGAACGCATCACACAGTCCGCAGAACAGCAGGAAGAACGTTCCGAGAAAAGGATGTCCGTTTCCGATAAGTGATATCGTGATCCCGAGTCCCGCTGAGACAAGGGAGAGATATGTCAGTATAACCGTGTAATTATAATATCCAAGCATCAGTCGTTTTCCTCGTTTCCAAATATCTTGATCCTTCTGTTAAGTGAAAAATATCCTATACCGACTATAAGTACGCATGTAAGAACGCATATGTAAAATGATACGCCTCGGCTGGCAAGTTCAAGACTCGTCGCATCCTGCTCGCTCATCAGATCTTTCATTCCGTCAAGGAGCAGCGCATCGATGACACCGATGGCTCCGGGGATCGGAACGCAGTTGGAGCCTATAACGGAGAATGCATGCGTGGCCCAGATATCAAGAGCCATGGATGCTTTTCCTCTTCCCGCCAGGAATATCATGACGGATACACATATCTGAAGACATCTCTGTAAGAGATTGTATATGAAGCATTTGATCAGCATGCCCCTGTGTCCGTCGATCATGTTGGCGCATTCCCTGTATTCATTTGTTATACGGTCGAGCTTCTTCTCAAAACGTCCGGTGTTCCTGATAAGTTTGATCTTACCCGACAGCCTGATCACAAAGGAGCCTATCGAATGAACCCAGTCCTCTCTTTTGATCAGAAGTATCGTAAGCACAACAAGCGTTGAAAGTATCACATATCCGATGATGATGAGGGCTTTTGACACACCCACGAAGTTCATGAAAACTCCCGGTCTTATAATGAGCGCGATAAGCCCGATCGCCATGATCGACGCAGTGTACATCACAAGGTTCAGCAGAAGCGCCACTGCACTCACCGCCGCAGGCACACCGTCGGACATCATAAAAAAAGCACACGCCGGCTGCCCTCCGGAAGCCGAAGGAGTTATCGCCGAAAAATAAATATCCGCTGCCGAATATATTATTCCTTTGTGTATCGCTCTTTTGTATCCGAACGCTTTGAGCACGGTCAGTATCGCGAAGCCTTCAAACAGTATGTATGCTATCATGCATGCAACTGCCATGAATATCCAGAACGGATTCGCACCGCGGAAATATTCTTTGAAATCCTTCAGCGAATAATTCTTAAGGTGACTTGCGACCACCCATATCGACAGTGCCGCAAGTACAAGTGCTATGGCAGACCAGAGTTCGTTTTTCTTCTTTGTCAAACCTTTTTCCCCGCAAAAAAATCTGCCAGTTTCTGTATCAGTTCATCTCTTTGTATGGTTTTCAGGAAATACCCTTCAGGCTTGAGCGAAACAACAGCCATAACGCTTTCCTTATCACTCTTTCCCGTAAGGAAGATGACAGGGATCGACTTGGTCTCCTCATCGCTTCTTAGCATCTCGAGAACCTGCGGACCGGTAGTCACAGGCATCTCATGATCGAGAAGTATCAGGTCGACCTTGTTCTTGCCCAGCCACTTGATCGCCTGGAGTCCCGAATTGGCCATTGATACCTTGTATGTTCCCTTAAGCCAGTCTCTTACGAGATTAAGGTAGCTCGGATCGTCATCCACGATAAGAATGCTTTTTCTGAACTCTCCCGCTTCGACTTTTTTATACAGATCGATCACGGTCTTAACATACTCCTCGTTGTCCAGAGGTCTTGTAAAAGACTTGTAGATCAGATCTTGCGGAATGCGATCCCACATATATACGATATCTTCCTTGTCACCTATCGGGATCATAAGTGTTCCGGTCTCAGCCATCTTGTCACGCAAAAAAGTGATCACGTGATCATTTATCTTGTCGCCATCGCCCATGAAGACCGTGACAAGTCCGACACCATCCCAATTGGAATTGATGGCGTCTATCGTCCACGGGCAAAAGAAGCTGTCAATCTTCGCTTCAACGATCTTTTTGACGAGCACGCGTACCATGAACGTTTCCTTTTCACCTATGACCATTATCCTGTTATCTGCCATATTCTCTCCCTGCTTTTACCCCTTTAACAGTTCTTCCATTTCATCCCATTTAAAGCTCTTCAGCATCCTGCCGATGTTTGCGATCTTTTCGGCATCAGCGTCCGGCAGCTTGTATTCTCCAAGGCTTTCAAGGATCATCTCGACCGCATCATAGTCCATGTTCGGCACGACCTCGGCAAGTGCTGCATATGCATCGGCAAGGACGTCTCCGGGAATGAGCGTCCTGTCGTCATCTCCCGACGAAACGCGTATCTTCTCAAGCTTTCCGGCATATGCCCTAAGGTCACCGAGCATCTTTTCCGTATTGTCATCGATAAATTCCATATCCTTCTTGTTGCCTGCGTCTTCAAGCTTCTGACACAGTTCGGACAGCCCGCCCGCTCCTATGATGCGTGCGCTGCTCTTGAGTGCATGGACCTTGACCGTGTAAAGTTTTATGTCTTTATCGTTATATGCGTCTTCGATGACTTTCGCATTCCCGTCAATAGTATCATAAAACAGCTCGATTGACGAAATAAAAGTTTCAATACCGCCGGAATTCTTGATCCCCTCATCAACCGATATACCGTCAACCTCGTACAGCCACTTCTTATCCTCAGGGAATACTTCCTGCTCCGGTGCCTCGTCGGCCGCCGTCTTCATGACGATCTCCTCGGGAAGATGAAGAAGTATCGTCTTCTCGAGAGTATAGCTGTCGATAGGCTTTGCAAGATATCCGTTAAAGCCCTTCGAGATATAGAAATCCTCTCCGGCAGTGGAGTTGGCGGTAAGAGCGTACACCGGAAGATCCGGATAATTCTCACGTATGCGCTGGAGCGTTTCCACGCCGTCCATGCCGGGCATCATATGATCGAGGAGCACGACGTTGAATTTGCCGTATTTGATCTTTTCGAGACACTCCGCACCGCTCGCCGCAGTAGTTACGAACATCCTGGTGGACTTAAGCAGTCCCTTTATTACCGACAGGTTCATCGGGTTATCATCTACAACGAGTATTTCGGCCTCGGGTGCCACAAACTGCGGAACGTACGGACCCTTCATGCTGCTGTCGTCTTCCTCTTTGAACTCGCCGAGTTCTTTATTGTCAACGATACCCTGAGTGAAAGTAAAGATGAATTCCGATCCTTCACCGTATGTGCTCTCGCATGTAAGCGCTCCTCCGAGAAGCTGGGCGAATCGTCTTGATATGTCAAGTCCCAGACCCGTACCCTGGATCCCGCTGTTCTTTTCTTCATCAAGGCGCTCATACGCCGTGAACAGCTTATCCATGTCCTCGGGTTTGATGCCGATACCCGAATCCTTGACCGAAAATCTCAGGTTACATTTGTTGTCATCGGTCTTTTCGAGAACCTTGACGCTTAGTTCAAATCCGCCGGCATCGGTATATTTTACGGCATTGGTCAGAAGATTGAGTACTACCTGCTTGATCTTGCCGTCATCACCGTAGAGCCTTACCGGAAGTGTCGGGTCTATATCAACATCGAAAGAAAGATCCTTTTCATTTCCTCTTACACGTATCATCGATACAATTGCTCGCAGCATCTCGGCAACATCGTATCCGCGTTCCACAAGATGCATCTTGCCCGACTCGATCTTGGACATATCGAGAAGATCGTTGATCAGGCCGAGGAGCGATTCTGACGCGCGCCGTATATCAAGCGCATAGTTTACTATGGACATGAAGTATCCCTTCGGAACGTCGGTCGCGTCCTCACGAAGGATCATCTCGTCCATGCCCATGATCGTGTTAATGGGTGTTCTTATCTCATGTGACATATTGGCAAGGAATCGTGTCTTGGCCGTGTTGGCCCTTTCTGCTTCATCCTTTGCCTGTCTTATCTGAATATACTGTTTTCTTATGACAGTACCCGTAAGTACACGCCATACAATGAGTCCGACAAGCGCGGCGATAACAGCTACCATCAGTATCTTTACAGCCATCAGCTCATACAGCTGCGGCTTCTTGGTGATCATGTAGGAATCATCCTGCAAAAGAGAGCCGTTCGCGTCGTCTACGATCTGAACATGAAGGGTGTAATCACCGTACCCAAGACCAGTATATTCAAGGACCGGTATGCTGCTCTGACGCACCATTACACCGCCGTCATCATTACCTTCGAGATACAGGTGCACCATCGGATCGGTCATCGTATAGTTAAGGATCGCGGGAACGATCTGGATACGGCCTGCGTTTGCCGGGATCGTGTATCTCCCGTTATCATCCGGCAGCACCTCTCCCTCGCTGCATGTGATGGAACGGATTCCGGTCCTGATCGCGGATGACTGGTCAAAATAGTGGTCGATGTTTACTTTGGATACTCCGTTTCTGCATGACATATACAGATCCCCGTTATCCGAGATCGCGCTGAAGGAGTTGGCCGTTATGGCCCCGGGAAGTCCGTTGGCAACAGAATAAAGCCTGTAGTCGGTTATGCTGTCATCAATGAGCGACTGCGCACTCATCACGAAAACACCGTATGATGACAGTACCCAGACATTGTCATCATCGGCATAGTAAATATCAAAGTTGTTGTTATAGGGGAAAGTGGACACGTTATAGATCTTTTCGTTCTTCATGTACTCTATTGAGTTTGAAGTGATGATCCAGTACACACCTCTTTTTTCGTCCTTCTTGATGCGAAGAATGACATCACTCGTAAGACCGTCACTCCTGCCAAGCTTGTACGTTGCATTCCTGCCTATGACGTATATACCGTCACCATCCGTACCCGCATATACATTTCCGTCATCGCCTTCCTCCACGGTAAGGAAAAATGTATTGGCTATGACATTCGACTCACCCGCGGTGCGGATCACTCTTCTGTCCTTAACAACGGCAAGGCCGTCATTGGTGCCCACATACAAAAGGCCTCCGGAACCGTTCACGGTACATCGCATCTGGTTGCCGGGCATCCCTTCCCTTGTCGTAAGGCTTATGATCTTTCCTTCGGAAGTGTAGCAGACAAGTCCTTTGTCGTTTGTATATGTCGAGATCCACAGATCATTGTTATCGTCTTTTGTAATGCATCTGATACGGGTTCCGTCAAGAAATCTCGTGAGGTCATTTGTCAGCGGTTCGGTATCACTCAGTACCCACAATCCGTTATCGGTACCGACATACAGCAGTCCTTCACGAAGGCATGTGCTGTTGACCACGCTCGGTTCAAGATGCGCTTCCTGAGTAAGATCGCGGAAATTGTTGGTCACGATCTTCATGACTCCCTGACGGGATGATGCGACCCAGACGTTTCCCTGATAATCCTCGGTCAGCATGTATATGGAACTGGTCATGGGAAGATTGTCGAGAATATGATAGTTTCTGCCTTCATCAAGATATCCTATCGCCTCCTCGGAGCATATCCATATCCTGTCGCACGCACTGCTGATCCAGTACACGTTTGACACCGGTGCGATCCTGATCACCGTCATCTCCGAGGCAGGATGTCCAAAGAGTCCGTTGTATACCACATTCTCGGATGTGCCAATGTATACCTTTTCACGATCCTTCGGATCGGGGCAGATGGCTGTGATCGTTTTAAAACCGAGTTCGGAAGAGCTATGCATTTCAAGCTTTCCGCCGAATATCGAGAAGATATCTCCGTCACCCGTGATCCCGTATATCATTCCGTCCGGAGTTGATGTCAGCTGATCTATGGTTTTATTTTTGAACGCATCTTCTTCGTATACCTTAAGCGTACCGTCCGGACCGTACGTACATATACCGTTCGTGGAGCCGATGTATATATTATTATTTGAATCTTCCGCAAATCCTCTTATCGATGAAGCCGTAAGACCGTCTTCATATGTCAGATGAGTGCTTTCATCTCCGTCGATGATGACTGCGCCGTTATCATTGGTCCCGACCCAGATACGCGATCTTTTGTCCTCGAAAATAACTCTTCCGCTCGTAAGACCTTCGGTTGAATCCATTCGCTCAAACGTTGCGCCGTCATACCTGATGATACCTGCATACCCGCCAATCCATATATAGCCGTCGCTTGCCGCAAGTATCCAGTTGGCATCGGATGTCGGAAGGCCGTTTGTGGCATCATATATCTTGGCCGAATAACTGACATCGGAAAGCTGCCCGGTTGCGGCATATCCCCCTCCGGTCATGTTGCCCGCAGAGCTTGTATGAGAATCAAACGCATATACACTGACCGCTCCGATGCACAGCATCGCCGTCAAACATATAAGTGCCTTTAACTTCATCTTCATGTCTCCTGATATTTACGAAGGACCTTCTTGACTTCCGAAAGGTTTTCCATGAACACCTCAACACATTTCGGATCGAACTGAGTCCCTGCTCCTTCCTCTATGATCGCAAGTGCCTTCTCAAGCGGGAATGCCGGCTTGTAGACACGCGGAGAAGCAAGCGCGTCAAACACATCGGCTATCGCCATGACACGTGCCGACAGAGGGATGACTTCTCCGTGAAGTCCCTCGGGATAACCCTTGCCGTCCCACCTCTCGTGGTGATATGCAGCCATGTTCCTTGCTTCCTTGAGATAGCTCTCTCCGTTGACGGTACTGATCGCTTTTTCCATGATCTTCATGCCCGCCGTCGTATGAGTCTTCATGATCGCATATTCTTCGTCGGTAAGCTTGCCGGGTTTATTGAGAACCGCATCGGGGATGTTGATCTTTCCGACATCGTGAAGCGGTGCCGACATCTCAACATCGAGCATGTACTTATCGGTCAGCTTTTCGGCGTAGTATCCTTTTTTCCTAAGTCCTTCAAGTATTATCCTGACATATGCACTCGTCTTCTGGACATGCGCACCCGTATCCGAATCACGATTTTCGACCATATCCGCCATCGTGACTATCAGTCCGGACTGCATACGTGTCATTGAATCCGCATAGTGACGTATATCTCTGAGCTGGTCCGCCATATCACGGGCCATCTTGCTTATCGCCTGATACAGATCCTCTATCTCATCTCCGGTATGTATGTCTATTGCACGTATCTCTTTTACCTTCTCATCAAGATCGTGCTGGTTCTCGTTATCTTCTATCAGATTGCCGGTGTACGCAGCCATGACTTTTACGGGATATACAAGATCATACTTGGCAACCCAGAACCCGTATCCGAGTATTACGGCAAGGAACCCTACAAACACAAGCACTACCTGCGTAAAGAACGATCTGGCATATTCCTCCATATACGACAGCGATACATCCGCACCGGCATAGGCCACGCACTTTCCCGACGAGTCATATATAGGTTCATATGCGGTTATGAAATATCCGTATGTATCATTGTTATCAAT
>CADCPL010000223.1 GCA_902803305.1 uncultured Lachnospiraceae bacterium | reverse complement strand
CATGGCACCCGTGAAAGATACTTTCGCATCGCCGAACATCCACCCCGCGCATACTATGCCGACAGCCATTCCTTCAGGAATGTTGTGAAGCGTTACTGCCAGAACCAGCTTCGTTGTTTTCTTAAGGCCGCTCCTGACACCCTCCTCGGTCTTGTCCAGATGCATATGAGGGATCAGCATGTCGAGCACAAGAAGGAACAGCATTCCGATCAGAAATCCTATCGCCGCAGGTATAAAACCAAGCCTTCCCTTGTCCTCTGTCTGCTCAAGCGCAGGAAGAAGGAGGCTGAAAAAAGATGCCGCAACCATGACGCCGGATGCAAATCCGGTAAATGCCTTCTGGAGCTTCTCCCCCATCGCCTTCTTGAAAAAGAAAACGCATGCCGCACCAAGACTCGTGCCAAGAAATGGAATGATCAATATCTGCCACATATGCCGTTTCAAAACCTCCCGCTACCTGTATGTTAGTTCACACTAACTACAAAGTAAATATACATTTATCCACAATAAATGCGGGGGTCTCAAGGCTCTGTTTGTGAAAATGGTTAGTCTATGCTAACTTTTTACCAGCTCGTTGTATGAAGTTCCTTATCGTTTGTGGACGGGAAGAACGGCTTCACGGCTTCCCAGTAATCCATATTGCTAACTTCAATAAAAGCATCTTTGATCCTGGTCTCGGAAGAAGGCTTCTTATACACTTCAGCTACGGGAGCATTACTCAGTGTCAGCTTAGTTCCGTCGTATGTCAGGTATGTGCCGTCTTCAAGCTTCATCTCAATACCAAACTTGTAGGCCCAGTAATAATCAGTATGGAAACCGTGGTACACCAGATCCATGGAATTGAGCGTTTCCGTAAGCTCACCGATCCTCTCTGCCGGAAGGTCCTCGTAGAAGTATTCCGCATTGAATTCCTCATCCTGGCTGAGAAAATAATAAAACCTTACGGACTCAACAGGACTGTCTGAGAAATAGGTAGGTATCTTCTTGTCGGTTGTGTGTGTACAACCGCAGAGGCTTAATGCCAAAGCAACGATTAAAAACAAAGAAATAATGCGTTTCATATCCAAACCCTCCTGACAATTATAATTATATCAGACAAAGACCGCTTAAAGCGTCGACAGGAAAAGAATACCCGAGAAGAGAAGCATTATGAGCATGAGGACAACAAGCGTCTTTATGTGGCTTCTGCGCTCGCTGACAAGTGTTGCGATAAACTCTCTTATAAACGCATTAATCCAGAAATACGCCTTCGTCCTGGCACCTATTCCCTCGACCTTGAGATCCTGATTGCTTGCGATGATACCCGCTCTTAAGACATGGTAATTCGTCGTCGAGAAACTGATCTTCGCATCCTCCATCTGCTTTGAGATGATCTCATTCGAGAACTTGATATTCTCATATGTGCTTGTGGACTTGTCCTCCATGATTATCTTATCTTCACTTATGCCCTGGCTCACAAGATAATTCTTCATGGCGAGAGCCTCCGATACAACCTCATCTTTCCCCTGTCCTCCCGAGGGCACGAAAATGATATCCTTCCCGGTTGCCTTCTTCTGCATCTGCGCAAACTGAACAGCCCTGTCAACTCTTGACCGCAAAAGGTTGGTCAGACTTCCGTCATCGCGCATCTTGCAGCCGAGGATAATGATAAAATCCTTATCGAACTTCGGCACACGCCTTGCCGCCTTAAGACCCAGCAAACAAGTGCCGATCAATACACATTGCAGGTAGGCAATAAACATTGCCAAAACATAGTAGATATAATCACCTGCCATACCTAATGACCAGGTGAAAAGCGTTCTTGCAAAAACCAAAGCAACTATCGACAGACAGATCATTCCGCCGAGGATTATGCCGAGCATATTTTTCCAGCTCTTGCCCTCCTTTATGAGCAGGTGAATATTGCTTACCGTAACAAGGAAAGTCACGAGCATAGCGAGCGGAAATGACAGAAAAACAGTAATGAAAATATTTTCCTGAATTGATGCTATCAGCGAAGAAACCGAATTGCTGTATCCAAATGAATAATCGTAAAGGAAATAGAAAAAGCTGAAAATGACCTGCGATCCCAGGAATAAGATCATTCCGAGGTTTTTGGCATTAGCATACATATAGAGGTTTTTCTTAATGCTCCTGCGGTGCCTTACTACCGCATATGCAAGCGTCAGGAAAGCGATTATATAGAACGAGATGATGAATGATATGTCGCCGTTACATCTTCCCAGAAAACTATACACCGTAATTATTCCTGTTCGATGGACATAGACACTGATGCCCACGCCGTTATCCGTATCATCTGTAACGAACGATATGGTCGTTTTCCCGGGCTTTACACCCTTGATATCGATATGGAGATAATCACCAACCATTCTGCTGGTACATTCGATTATGTCACTATCATAGTCTATCGTGGTGCTGTGGCCGTCATCGATATAGATGTCAATCGAATTCTGCCGCCCGTTAACAAAGACGATAGCATAAGATATTACGGTCAGTACGACCGCCAGCAGAACTATAAGCTTTTTGATAAAAACACCTGCTCTCAGATTTCAGCGTCAAGAAAATCACTAACAGAATACACTATCGTATCGTTAAAAAACAATACTCCGTTTCCGGAATTGTGCTTCTTTGCAACATCCAGAACCTCATTCTTTGTGTAAACCCAACCGGTATCCTCAATAGTCTCTCTCCAGTTAGGGT
>CADCPL010000222.1 GCA_902803305.1 uncultured Lachnospiraceae bacterium | reverse complement strand
ATATAATCTGTGTTGTATGTCGATACCGCGAAGATCCCTATTTTATGTTCTGCGAGGATGCCGGACAGTTTTGACAGGATCCCGATTAATGAAAAGTCGAGGACACCCTGAATACGGAAAGCTTGCCATCCATCATCACGCTCAATCGTGTTTCGCGGCGTGTCCTCTGTTTTACACACCAGCGACAGTTCATCATCTGTTTTACCGATAAAAAAGAAATCGGTGTCTAAATTGATATCTGATAACTCTGTTACTTTGCAGACAGTAAGTCTATGATCGATTTTCTTCAATTCCATTTACAACGTCTCCTCTGCAAATTACGGGTCGTCTGATTTAATTCTGCCGACTTGATCGCACCCAAACAGTGGATCCTCACGACAAGGTTTTCGTCGGTTTCAGATGTTTTCTGTAGTGATTTGAATTAATTTATTCCTTGTTTCGGTTCCAAACATATTTCGTATATCTGCCGCCGCCAATTTTTATAATTTTTTCTGATGACAGGAGTCCTGACAGTGCTCTTTCTACCGTTATACGGCTTATATCCGGACATTTCTCCATGATCCGGGACTTCGTGATCTCGCCGTATGTACTCTTGATCAGTTCAGCCACGCGCTCCGGCTTGGAAAGACCGCTTGTAACCAATACCTGTACTCTGTCAGAAAAATCCCTGTATGCTGCGACTACAACACCCAGCATATACTGTACAAACGGAATGTAATTGTTTTCATCGTCATGCCAGTTAACAGAGCTTTCCTGCAGGCATTCGTAATATGAATCTTTCGTCTTTTCTATCATATGCTCGATACTGATATACTTTCCTACGATATATCCGGCTCTGTAAAGCATTAACAGTGTAAGCAATCTGCTCATTCTGCCGTTTCCGTCATTAAACGGATGGATGCAAAGGAAATCTAATATAAACATCGGTATCAGAATAAGCGGATCTATTGTTCCGGTTCCAAGAGCTTTATCAAATTCATTGCAAAGATGCTCTATTGCTTCCGGCGTTTCCCATGCAGGAACCGGTTTGAATCTAACAAATTTGTTACCCTGTTCGTCCGCTTCTTCAATGATATTGTCCGCGACTTTATATTTTCCGCCAATATCATAACCTTCAAATCTATAAAGGTCTCTGTGAAGCTGAAGGATCATATTAGGCCTTACAGGAATAAAATCATGGCTCTCATGGATCGTATTAAGCACATCCCTGTATCCGGCGATCTCACGCTCGTTTCTTGTTTTTGGCGCAGCTTTGTCCTTTACAAGTGCTTTCAGCCTGGTATCCGAGGTAAAGATACCTTCTATCTTGTTTGAGGCTTCGGTGCTTTGGATCTTAGCTATCTCCACCAGTCTCGTCAACGCATCTGCTTTAGCTTCTATAAACAAAGTCTGCTCACCTTTATATTCATGAATCTGCGTAAGCAGCGCTACTATATCGGGGGTTAAGAGTTCTTTCCATTTATTGCTGTAGTCAAATGACCTCATTTCAGTATCCTCATTTATGCATCAACTTACTCAAAATCATATATATGATATAGTTAAATGCTATCATTCAATATACTCATTGTCAACATTAACTGCATCATTTTCCTTGAATTGATGCAGTTAAATTTGCTATGATGCAGTTAAACCAGTAAAATCAACCGTCTGAGCACATCTATATCCGAAATACAAAAATGCAAGTAAGCCGATAGATTACCTGCAACCATTTATCACTATTTGTACTGAATGGACCAATTATGCATACCTGCTTGCTTTACAAAAAAGCAGGCACTCAAAATGAAATGAACACCTGCTTTTAACAATATTATATTCACCTGTAAACCACACCCGGTTTTATTCCCACTCCACCGTCCCGGGCGGCTTGGAGGTTATGTCATAGACGACGCGGTTCACGTGATCCACTTCGTTGATTATCCGGTCAGATATCCTGCCGCGCAGGTCGTAGGGGATCTTTGCCCATTCGGCGGTCATGAAATCATCGGTGGTAACAGCGCGGATGGCGACCAGCTCGTCGTAGGTGCGGTGATCTCCCATGACGCCGACGGTCTTGACGCCGGGAAGGACTGCAAAGAACTGGGCCATTTCTCTTTCATAACCTGAACGCTT
>CADCPL010000221.1 GCA_902803305.1 uncultured Lachnospiraceae bacterium | reverse complement strand
TCGGATATCGATACGTTTGAACGGGCGCAGATCATAAGGGATATGAGACTGGATGTTTTCGATGTTCTTGTGGGCATCAACCTGCTCAGGGAGGGACTCGATATCCCGGAGATCGGACTTGTTGCGATACTTGATGCCGACAAGGAAGGGTTCTTAAGATCGAGAACTTCACTTGTGCAGACGATAGGAAGAGCGGCCAGAAACAGCGACGGACGGATCATCATGTACGCGGATACGATGACGGATTCGATGAAGGCCGCCATTGACGAAACCGCAAGAAGACGCGCCATTCAGGACAAATACAATAAAGAGAACGGGATCACCCCGACAACGATACGCAAAGCTGTTCGTGATCTTATCAGCATCCACAAAGAGATCGCGAGCAAGGAAGCGGGATTTGAAAAGGATCCCGAATCCATGGACAGAAAAGAACTCGAGAAGCTCATAGCAGGCGTTGAAAAACAGATGAGACGCGCTGCGGCGGAACTGGATTTCGAGACGGCCGCACAGCTTCGAGACAAAATGATAGAACTGAAGAAAAATCTTGCATCGTTCTAGATCCGGAGGGAAAAATGGGCAGGATATCAGTAGTTGTACCGACATACAACGAAGCCGAGAATGTAGGCAACCTGGTTAATCAGATTGATTACGCACTTAAGGGAATAGATTATGAAGTCATCTTTGTGGATGATTCCACGGATGATACGGTAGATGCGATCAAAGCTGTCATGGCGGAAAATCCCCATGTCAGGATGGAGCACAGAGAGACCGAAAAAGGACTTGCCACAGCGGTGCTGAAAGGCTTCTCGCTGGCAGAGGGTGACTATATCGCGGTAATGGATGCGGATCTTCAGCATCCGCCGGCTATCCTTCGCTCCATGTATGCTGTCATGGAGACCGGAGTCGATTTTTGCGTTCCATCAAGGTTCATTCCGGGAGGCAGCGACGGAGGTCTCGGACCGTATCGTAAGCTTGTATCGGGAGTCGCAAGGTATATAGGGAAGATAATGCTTCCTTCTCTTCGCAAGATCACCGATCCGACGAGCGGATTGTTCATGTTCCGCAAGGAGGTAATTAAAGGAGCAGATCTTCGACCGATTGGATGGAAGATCATGGTGGAAGTGCTTGCGATGGGAACGTATCGGAGCGTTGTTGAGATCCCGTACAAATTCCAGGCCCGTCCCGCAGGCGAATCCAAATTGTCATCGAAAGTTACCGTTGAGTATCTGAAGCAGGTTGCGGATCTTACCAAAAGAGGCAAGAAACAGAAGGACGTTACCGTTTCGAGATGGTCTGTCGCAAAGCTAAAGAGTGAATTGGAAAAGATCAGGTAATGGTATTTAGTTCGGTCATATTTTTATGTATATATCTGCCGATAGTCATCATCGGCTATCATATCCTACCTAAAAAGGCACGCAACTTCTGGCTGTTGGTTGCGAGCCTTGCTTTTTATGCGTGCGGCGGCCCGAAGCATCTTATCTATCTCCTGTCTTCGGTCGTGATCAATTATCTGTTCGGTGAGTTCGTTGCCGCAAAAGAAAGATTTTCTCCAGGTGCAAGAAAGACTGTCCTCATCGTGTCGGTCATTGCAAATATTGGATCCCTTATATATTTCAAATACACGGGAATGCTTGTGGAGACGTTCGGAAAAATGCTTTCCAGAAACATAGAGATACCGGAGATCATCCTGCCGCTTGGCATATCTTTTTATACTTTCCAGTGTATGTCATATGTGATAGACGTATACCGCGGTCAGGAAAAAGCAAAGGATATACTTCATTTTGCGCTTTATATCACGATGTTCCCGCAGCTTCTTCAGGGACCGATAATAAGGTATTCCGAAGTAAGAGATGCACTTGATGAACCCGTGATCACACCCGATGAGATCACAAAGGGAGTAGAGAGGTTTATCGTAGGACTTGCCAAGAAGGCGGTCATTGCAAACACGCTCGGAGAGGTGTGCGATAACATATTCGGGATAACGGCGGGACTTTCCGCACCTGTTGCATGGCTTGGCGCGATCCTTTATACGCTGCAGATCTACTTTGATTTTTCCGGATATACCGACATGGCGATAGGCCTCGGAAAGATGTTCGGATTTACGTTTCGAGAGAATTTCAATTACCCTTATATATCGAGATCGATAACGGAGTTCTGGAGGAGATGGCATATCTCACTGTCGAACTGGTTCAGGGATTATCTCTATATACCGCTTGGCGGATCACGTACGGGGAATGTGTATGTGAACCTTTTGATCGTGTTCATTGCAACCGGTATATGGCACGGGGCCGCTTGGACCTTTATCATATGGGGACTGTGGCATGGCCTGTTCATGCTGGTCGAGCGTGCTTTTCGCGGAAGATCGCTTGGAATAAAGATCCCCGCGCCGATCTCATCGATCTTGAAATGGGGCTATACGATGCTTGCAGTAACACTCGGATGGATACTGTTCAAGGTAGAGGATATAGGAGAAGCTCTCTCGTATATCAAGGTTATGTTCGGAGCAGGGCCGGGAGGTTACAGGGCATTTGATACGGGATTTTTCCTTGATGCAAGACTCTGGTTTTTCCTGATCATAGCTGTTATAGCCTGCGTTCCGTGGGCACAGGTGCTTCCGAGGCGTATAAGCTCCTACATAGCACAGTTTGGAGAAAGCGATAAAAAGGGAGCGAGGATCGCAAGGCATGCATGTCTTTTGATCCTGCTCGTTATAAGTTATATATTCATCGTCAATACGACGTATTCACCGTTTATCTATTTCAGGTTTTAGC
This sequence comes from uncultured Lachnospiraceae bacterium, assembly GCA_902803305.1. Lineage (GTDB taxonomy): Bacteria > Bacillota > Clostridia > Lachnospirales > Lachnospiraceae > UBA2868. The sequence continues at coordinate 6,752 of CADCPL010000221.1, read as the reverse complement.
ACGATATGAACAGATGGATCTTTGATAAAAACCATATACCGCAGGCACTGTTCTTTGCCGCGTTTCTCATCATGCTGATACTGCCGGCCGCATTTATGAACATTAAGAAGGACCAGGTATCGGAGTATGAGAACAAGATGCTTGAAGAGTGGCCGGAGTTTGAAATGTCCGAAGACTATATGAAGTCGGTCTACAACTATGTCAATGACAGGATAGGATTCCGTGAAAGTGCCATAGCCGTTTATACCGAGGCGAATAATGCGCTCTTCGGATCCATGGTCAATCCTCTCTTTATGTGGGGCAGGCAGGGGCATATTTACTACAAGGATAAGGACTACATAGCGGCATATCAGAGGCTCAACACCGACAGAGAATACATAGATTCCATGGTCTCGTTCCTTGAAAAAACGAACGACTATCTGGCGTCAAAGGACATCCGGTTCCTGTATTTTGTATGTCCGGATAAGAAGACGATCTATCCGGAGTATTTCCCCGAGACAGTTAATGTCGATGAGAGCAGACAGTCCGTGCTTGACTATCTTGACAGCAGGATGGCGCAGTCGGGGGTTGAGTATATCGATCCGAAAGATCAGCTGCTTGCGGCAAAAGGCGGGGATCTTCTGTACAACAAAATGTATGACGTTACGCACTGGAATGACAGAGGTGCGTTCATAGGCCACGCCCTCATAGATGAAAAGATACAGAACTGGTTTGACGACGTTCCGAGGCTTGATGCATCGGATTTTGATCTTGAGATGGTACACGTTGATTCCCTTGATAATGCAAAGTTTGCGATCGATGAAGATATTCCGCTATTTACTCTTCGCGATGACGGTATGGCGGATTATACCGAACTGCTGCGGCCTGTGATGGACTGCAACACAGATACGTTCTATACCCATCACATCAATCAGGAGGCACCGAACAACAGAAGGCTGCTCGTATTTACCGACAGTTATTTTCAGTCGTATCAGAAGTTCTACGATGACCGTTTTCGCGAGGTATATTTTGTTCACAGACAGAACTTTGATTACGTGCAGTATTTTGTCAATCTGACATTCCCCGACGTTGTTATATTCGAGACTGCGGAGAGGTCCATCTCGAGCGAGATGCCGCTGACGACTGATTTTAGCGATTACTATTATGAGCCGGCATATAAGGGCGACGGTACGTTTGAAAGCGATCCGGGTGTCGGATACGAAGTCACCGGCGCATCCGGTGGACGCGTTGAAGGGTCTGTAATATGGCTCGATCCGAATGATACGACCGCGATATTCAGGCTCGACGGCGTGATAAATGCACCCGCCGATCTTGGCAGGATGGACGTATATGCGATGACTGATGACGAATGCATGGAGACGGATTACAGCAAGCTTCACAAACAGTCGATGGAAGAAGGGGTCGACAGATTTTCACTCAGTATACAAAGGCGTTTTATGGCACAGCAGGAGATCAGGCTGTTTGCCGTTTCAGAGAAAACAGGGCAGGCTTATATGCTTGAAACATTTGAGGTAAGGTACGATGAGTAGAGCGATAGATCCGATGATCAGGATCAGGGGAGCCAAGGAGCATAACCTGAATGACATTGATATTGATATACCGAGAAATGAACTGGTCGTCCTGACGGGACTGTCGGGATCGGGCAAGTCTTCGCTTGCCTTTGATACCATATATGCCGAGGGTCAGAGAAGGTATATGGAGTCATTGTCTTCGTACGCCAGACAGTTCCTCGGACAGATGGAAAAACCCGAGGTTGATTCGATCGAAGGACTTCCGCCTGCCATATCGATAGATCAGAAATCCACCAACAAGAACCCGAGATCGACAGTCGGAACGGTCACGGAGATATATGATTATTTCAGGCTGTTGTATGCGAGGATAGGTATCCCGCACTGCCCGAACTGCGGCAAGGAGGTCATGCGTCAGAGCGTCGATCAGATGACCGATGCGATACTCGCCCTTCCCGAAGGAACGAAGATCCAGCTTATGGCACCTGTTGTAAGAGGGCGAAAGGGAGAACACGCCAAGGTATTTGAGCGCGCCGTAAAGAGCGGATTTGTCAGGGTAAGAGTTGACGGGAACATGTACGATCTTTCCGAAGAGATCAAACTTGACAAGAACATCAAGCATAACATCGAGATCGTGGTGGACAGGCTTGTTGTAAAACCCGGGATCAACAAGAGACTGACGGACTCGATCGAGACAGTGATGCAGCTGTCCGACGGACTCGTGTATGTTGATGTCATAGACGGTGATCCGATGACTTTTTCACAGAGCTTTTCATGTCCGGATTGTAATATCAGCATCGAAGAGATAGAGCCCAGGAGCTTTTCTTTCAACAACCCGTTCGGAGCCTGCAGTGAGTGTGCGGGCCTCGGATACAAGATGAGATTTGATGAAGACCTTATGATCCCTGATAAGTCGCTCTCGATCATGGACGGTGCGATCGTTGTACCCGGATGGCAGTCGTGCAACGACAAGAGCAGCTTTACATATGCAACGCTCGATGCAATGAGCAGGAAGTATAAGTTCAGCCTTGATACGCCTTTTGAAAAGTACACGAAAAAGGTACATGACCTTATCATCGACGGAACGGGCGGAGAGGTGCTCAAGGTCCGCTATAAGGGAATGCGCGGAGAAGGCGTTTATGATGTGCCGTTTGAAGGCCTGATCGGGAACGTCGAGAGAAGATACAGGGAAACATCTTCCGAAAGCTCCAGAGCGGAATATGAGACATACATGAGGTTCACTCCTTGTGAGGAGTGCGGAGGCATGAGACTTAAAAAAGGTGCGCTGGCCGTGACGGTCGGAGGCATCAATATACATGAGATGACGGATATGTCGATCATAAAGCTCAAGGCTTTCATCGACGATCTGAAGCTGACGAAGCAGCAGGAACTGATCGGCGCAAGGATACTCAAAGAGATAAGAGCAAGACTATCGTTTCTTGTGGAAGTCGGTCTCGGATATCTGACTCTTACAAGAAATACGGGATCGCTCTCCGGCGGCGAAGCGCAGAGGATAAGACTCGCGACCCAGATCGGTTCGGGTCTTGTGGGAGTTGCATATATACTCGATGAACCGAGCATAGGCCTTCATCAGAGAGATAACGGAAAGCTTCTCGGAGCGCTGAAGAATCTGAGGGATCTCGGAAACAGCCTTATAGTCGTGGAACATGATGAGGACACGATGCTCGCGGCAGATTACATAGTCGATATCGGACCGGGAGCCGGGAGCGAGGGAGGATGCGTTGTCTGTGCCGGAACGATAGAAGATATCAAGAATAATCCCGAGTCGATAACGGGCCGGTACCTCCGGCACGAGCTGTTCATACCCGTGCCGGCAAAGCGCCGCAAGCCGCAGGGGTTCCTGAAGATAAAAGGCGCAGCCGAAAACAATCTGAAGAACATAAACGTTGATATACCTCTCGGTGTATTCACGTGCGTTACCGGAGTATCCGGATCGGGAAAGAGTTCGCTTATCAATGAGATACTGTACAAAAGACTTGCGCACGACCTTAACAGGGCAAGGACCATTCCCGGAAAACACAAGTCCGTCGAAGGCATCAAAGAACTGGACAAGATAATCGCGATTGACCAGTCACCGATAGGAAGAACGCCGAGGTCCAATCCCGCAACATATACCGGAGCGTTTGATCTTATCAGGGATCTGTTCGCCACGACATCGGATGCGAGGGAAAGAGGTTACGCGAAAGGACGATTTTCATTCAACGTAAAAGGCGGAAGATGCGAAGCCTGCAGCGGAGATGGTATAATCAAGATTGAGATGCATTTCCTGCCGGATGTATATGTGCCGTGCGAGGTCTGCAAGGGCAGGAGATATAACAGGGAAACACTTGAAGTAAAGTATAAGGGAAAGAGCATATACGATGTTCTGAACATGACTGTTGAGGAGGCGCTTCCGTTCTTTGAGAACATTCCCGCGATAAAAAGAAAGATCGAAACGCTTTACGAGGTGGGACTCGGATATATTAAGCTCGGACAGCCGTCGACAACACTCTCCGGAGGTGAGGCACAGCGTATCAAGCTGGCCACGGAGCTTTCGAGAAGAAGCACGGGAAGGACCATATATATACTTGACGAGCCTACGACCGGACTGCATTTTGCGGATGTCCACAAGCTGGTGGAGATACTCCAGAGGCTGACCGACGGAGGCAATACCGTTGTCGTGATCGAGCACAATCTTGACGTGATCAAGACGGCGGATTATCTGATCGATCTCGGTCCCGAAGGCGGAGATGAAGGCGGAAAGGTGATAGCTGTCGGCCCTCCCGAGGAAGTCGCCAAGAATAAAAAATCGTTTACCGGAGCTTATATCGCACCGTTTCTAAAGAGAGACCGCATCAAGTAGGCGCGGCTCGTAAGGTCACAGAGGTAGATCATGTATCAGAAGTTTTTTAAAAGACTCATAGACATAGTGCTTTCGGGTATCGGGATAGTGGTGACCGCCATTCCGATGCTTGTGGTAGCGCTGCTCATCAAGATCGATTCTCCGGGCCCGGTTTTCTTTAAACAGAAGCGTGTCGGGATACACAAAACGCATTTCATGATCATAAAGTTTCGCTCGATGCCCGTGACTGCACCGTCGGATACGCCGACACACTTGATGGATACGGCAAAGCTCCTGTCACCGTTTCAGGAAAAGATCAGGAAGTATTCGATAGATGAGATACCGCAGCTGTTTAACATTTTTGCCGGGAGCATGAGTTTTGTCGGTCCGCGCCCCGCGCTGTGGAATCAGTATGACCTGATCGAAGAGCGTGACAAATACGGTGCCAACGATGTAAGACCCGGACTTACCGGATGGGCTCAGATCAACGGACGTGACGAGCTTTCCATTGATGTTAAGGCGGCGTATGACGGAGAATACGTCAGGAAACTAAGCTTCCTGTTTGATATGAAATGCTTCTTCGGAACATTCTTTAAGGTCGCGAAGGCAGAAGGGGTCAGCGAAGGCGGCCCGAGCCGGAAATAGAAAGGCTTCTATGCACGAAATTTTGGCGATAACCGGTATCACCGGAAAATCAGGACAGGCATTTGCTTACTACCTGGAAAAGCATCAGGACGTCATAAGACAGATGTTTCCGGGAGGGGTGAGACTCCTGCTTCATCACGAGAGGGAGCGGGACAGTGAGATCCTTACGTGCTTTGATGTCGAGAGATGCTACGGCGATCTGGAGGATGAACTGTTCCTTTCCGAAGCACTGCTCGGCGTTGATACGATAGTCCATATCGCGGGGATACACTGGTCGAGACAGCTGACTACAGCTGCAGCGGGCAATTTTGTCAGACGTATGATCATGGTACATACGACCGGCATTTATTCCAAATATAAAGAAGCCGGGGAAGAATACAGGAACATCGATGATTTTGTATATATGATGTGCAGGAGCAAGAACATCATACTCACGATACTCCGGCCTACGATGATATACGGAACGATAAACGATAAGAACGTGTCATCCTTTATCAGGATGGTTGACAGATTCCCGATCATGCCGGTCGTTAACAATGCGGATTACGAACTTCAGCCGGTGCATTTTAAGGACCTCGGACGTGCATACTTTGACGTCCTTGTTAATGAAAAGATCACGGGCGGTCACGACTATATACTTTCCGGCGGAGAAGAGATAACACTTCGCGATATGCTCATAGAGATGGGTGCTTATCTGTCGAAGAAGATGAGATTTTTCAGCGTGCCGTTTCCGGTCGCATATGGCGGCGCCTGGCTTGTTTATCTGATATCGATCGGAAAGATCGATTATCGCGAAAAAGTACAGAGACTGTGCGAACCGAGAGTATATCCGCACGAGGAGGCAACAAGGGATTTCGGATATGATCCGAGGACTTTCAGGAGTGCGATAGGCGATGAGGTAAGGGATTACCTTGAATCGGTCGGAAGAGCCTCGAAGGACAGGAATTGATGAAGATACTTGTCGTATGTCAATACTATCATCCGGAACCGTTCCGTATACATGAAGTGTGCGAAGAGCTTGTACGCCGCGGCCACGAGGTTACGGTCCTGACCGGCCTTCCGAATTATCCGATGGGTATCATTCCGGAAGAATACAAGGGCAGAAAGCACCGCGATGAGGTTGTGAACAATGTGCATATCATACGTGTAAAGGAGCGCCCGAGGACCGAAGGAAAGGCAGGACTTGCCATCAACTATGTCTCGTTTGTATTCTTCGGAAGCCTTAAAGCTCTTACGATGAAAAAGGACTTCGATGTCATATTCGTATATCAGCTTTCGCCCGTTCTGATGGCTATCCCGGCATATGTTGCCAAGTGGTTCGGAAGGACGAAGAAGATCGGATTGTACTGTCTCGATCTGTGGCCAGAGAGCCTTACGAGCATGGGTATCGGCAGGAGCAGTGCATTCTTCAGGCTGATGAAGTTCGTCAGCATCAGGATATACAAGGGCGCGAAAGTGATAGGATTGTCGTCGCGTCAGTTTGAAAAATATTTTACGCAGGAACTTCGGATCAAAGACCGCAGGTTCATCCACATCCCTCAGTTTGCTGATGAACTGTTTTCGGATATAGGATCCGGCAACACTATATCTGAGAAGGAAACAGTGGACTATGTATTTGCCGGAAACGTAGGCAAGATGCAGAGCGCCGAGACCATTATAAGAGCGGCGGCGCTTACAAGTGATGACAGGATCAGATGGCACATAGTCGGCGACGGATTTGCGCTTGAAGACTGCAGGAAGCTTTGCGAAAAGCTCCG
>CADCPL010000220.1 GCA_902803305.1 uncultured Lachnospiraceae bacterium | reverse complement strand
CTTATAGGAATCCGGCTTAAGCCCGATGCTGAGATCGATATGAACAGGATACTGGATCTTAAATCGGTCACATCAAAGACAAGGCCCGAGGATCTTGATGTACAGATCGGTATTTTCGAGTATATCCCGCCTGAAGACCGTAACATGGAAAGCATCCTATCATTGGATGAGTATATGCGAAAATCCGTGTACGGATGCTTGATGGAGTATGAGGATCACTACATCATATGCGGTATCTCCGCATATGAAAGAGCGGGATATCTTGTAAATGCATTTATAGTGACTCTGATACTCTTTATACTGATCTGGCTTATCATAAGATGGATATCTCTTGTCATAAGCAGACGCTGTGAAACGGCAAGGTCTCTACGCATTAAGCTTGTTTCATATTCGATCATGGTATGTATCGTTTCATTTGCGATATCTTTATACTTCCAGGTCCTTACGAATGTGGCTGATGAGCTTAAGACCATGACCCATCACGCCGAAGTGGCAGTGGAAACTCTTGATACATATCAAAAACAGGGCGAAAAATTGAGCAAATGGATCGATTCGTTCTATGAGATCCAGTGCAGGCTCGCGGCCAAGATCGTTAAGGCACGCGTCAAAGACAGTCTTACAAGAGAGGATATGGCGCGATATTCCGATTACCTTGCTGTTAAGTATGTGTTTGTATTTGACAAGGAGGGAAATGTATTAGTCACCAATTCCAACTATGATCATTTGAAGGTCGGTTTCAGTCCGGGAGATCCTCTGTATGAATTCCGCGTACTTCTGGAGGGGGCCGATTTCGTGGCGCTGCCTCCGATGAAGGACGAGAGATACAATGAATACGTTCAATATATGGGCGTGAGTATAAGGGATGATAAGGACCTGTGTGACGGCTTTGTTATGATAGCTGTGGATCCGTCATTAAGGGACGAACTGCTTGGAGCACTGAAACTCGATAATGTACTGAATAACCTTGTCATAGGACTGCCCGATTATGCAGTCGCTATCGACAAAAACACACTTAACATCGTAGCCACAACAGGCCTTGGCTTTGTCGGTGAACCTGTTGACAGCCTGGGTATTTCAAAGGAAAATCTTGAACAGAACTTCAGCGGGTTTATACAGATAAATGATGTTGAGTATTATGCCGGAGTCAGCGCTTCGTCGGACTATTATCTTGTGCCGATAATGCGCCGCAGCAATAATACAGATGCCATAACCAGTTCATTTAAGCTTGTTGGTATGGCCGTATGTGTATTGCTTGTCATTATCATCATCACTCTTATCGGATATCAGAAGAATGTACTTGATGCTGCACCCGTGGAAGAAAAAGAGCCGGAGGCTCCTGAAACCAATATTATAACAGAGGAAGATGGTAGTCCCGGAAACAGAGGACTGTTTTCCGGTTTAACCGAGCTGCTTCGGGCACAGAATAAAAAGGGATTTGAAGATCGCTGGCATGTAAGCGCGGTGCTGGGCAGTGATCAGACACCGGAGATGCGTATCATGCGGATCATCTACCGCCTGCTCCTTCTCTTTTGTCTGTTCATACTTCTTCCGACTCTTTATGTTTCACTTAACAGTGATACTCAGATCGGAAACCTGAGTAATCTTTCGTATGTGATATCGGGTAAGTGGGAGAAGGGTGTGAATATATTTGCATTCACTGCCTGCATCTTCCTGCTTTGTGCCATGTATGTCGTGGCCGTACTGCTGGATCTGATCCTGTATCAGATAGCCAAGGCATCCGATATGAGGGTGGAAACGGTATGTCTGCTTGTAAAAAACGCGATCAAATATATATGCGTGATCGTATTTGTATACTACGGATTGGCGCAGTTCGGTGTGGATACTCAGACGCTGCTTGCATCTGCCGGGATATTGTCCCTGATGATCTCACTTGGAGCCAAGGATATGGTAAGTGATATCCTTGCGGGATTTTTCATAATCTTTGAGGGGACATACAAGGTCGGTGATTTTATAACCGTAGGTTCATGGTCGGGTATCGTTACATCGATAGGGATCCGTACTACCAAGGTAAAGAGAGGAACGGATATCAAGATATTCAATAACTCCTCAATGCGCGATATCATTAACTGCGAAGATATTGTCCGCATTTCTTTGAAAATGCCGATATCATACGATGCCAATATTCCCGAGATAGAAGAGATACTCAACAGAGAACTTCCGCTCATAGGCGCTGAACAGATCCCCGGTTTTGTGAAGCCGCCTAAATATGAAGGTGTCAGTTCATTTGAGGACAGCAGTGTAATGATACAGATATCCATGTACGTGGATCGTTCGGCGAGAATGCCTGCTACCAGAGCACTTAACCGCGAGATCAAGCTTATCTTTGACCGCGAGGGAATAGAAATACCGTTCAATCAGCTCGTTATACATGAGGCAGATATAACAGATCAGAAAAGGAGAGAATCATGAATATCACTACATTTAACCCGTTTATCTCAACTGCGCACCCCGATGAGGCAGTAAACCTCTTCGAAGAACTTGGTTTTGAAAGACGGCACATGAAACAGGGTATCGAGATCGCAGACAGGGACGATACGGTTATCCGTATGAAAGATGAGAACGGTTTTCATATCGATATCTTAGAACCCAAAACAGATCAGGAAAGAGATATGGTTGGGATCCG
>CADCPL010000219.1 GCA_902803305.1 uncultured Lachnospiraceae bacterium | reverse complement strand
TGGGATAATAGGTACAAGTATTGCTGAGGTGCTTTTCACCGAGGGTAATGTAGATATCACAAAGACCCTTTTCGTTAAGAAACGGGCATTTGCCCTGCCCGGTCAGGATAAAGCTGCTTTTACCGTTTTCCCTCCTGATATTTGATCTGAGGCGGTCGCCTATTTCGCCGTCAACCGTTTTGTAGTATTCATCGGTCTCGCTGTCTATTGATATATTCCAACCGGCACAACATGTAAATTCGCATTTATCTCCCGAACAGACAAAGTCAGATAGCGTTTCAAGGGTTAGGTATTTCATGGTAAATCCTCATGGATGATTATTTATAAATGATGCTATTGTCGGCTGTAATAATAATATGTCCTGTTCGCTCTGTTTACAAGAGTGATATGTATAATTATCACTTGTAGTGGTAAAATCCTGCAAAATTCGCTTGACCGGTATAAGCGTTTCGCTATAAACGGTATAAGCAATTCGGTTTAACGGTATACTCTGTTCGGACGCCGGTATGGTGTATAGTCTTTCTCGTAGTAAATAAAACGAGAAAGGAGCATTTGAAAATGCAAAACTGTACGTTCAGCAGTTATATAGACCAGATCAAAGAAGAATTCCATATTTTTGAAATGGATGTGTTAAACTCGTTTTCTGTGATCTGCAAAAAGAAGATAGACGGAATCGAGATCGGTGACGAAGAACTCCGTAGTATCATAATTGATGCGGTTACAAATGAAGATTATAAAAAAGCACTATATTACATTACTGTCTATCGTATCAAGGAGTATGTTTTTGACGAAGGCATGATGATACTTGAAGCATATACGCGACTGGGAATTCCTGCTGAACAGCAGGCTGCATTATATCTTGTAAATCAGGTTATTGACAGGAATGGGACAGATTATGAAGCGCATCTTTTAAAAGCTCGTGTGCTTATTGCGCTTGGCAGATCAAGCGCCGACGAGGCGCTTGATAATGCGCTGAAATACAGTCGTGGAACAGCTGATGAAGAGTATATAACAGAGGCCGTCGGAGTACTTAGAGCAACAGATATATAACTATGCCGATTCGCCGATCTTTTCCTTGATTCTGCGAACCTCATTTTCCAGGTACGTAAGATGGATCTTCATTATCTCCTTCTCGTTTTCAACTTTTAGAGCTTCATCGAGTTTTCGGTTAATATCTGCATGACCCTCCGCAATAACCTGGATATTGGGACGGATTTCGTTTTCGATGGTCAATTGAATGTCTCTTGTTGCGTGTTCCAACTTATCAAGTCTTTTGTCCATGCCATCGAGTCTTTTGTCCATGCCATCGAGTCTTTTGTCCATGCCATCAAGTCTTTTGTCCATACCATCGAGTCTTTTATCCATGTGATCCATTCTCTTATCCAGGCGATCAAATCCCTTTTGCATTTTTTCCAGGATCTTCTTTGTATTTCCCATATTTGTCTCTCCTTCAAACAATTCGGTGTTGTTAGTTTCCATAGTTTTCCTCCTTTGTGATGTGGATCACAAGCAGGAATCCTGATATTTGTTTTTTCTTTCAGAATCCTGCTTATGATTGATAGAATTGATCGGGTAAGCATAGATTCTAAAGACGAAAACAGAAATGATATTATACGCTGTTGAAATGTATGCAAACCATAGTAGGGCAGAAAATATCTGCGATGTGGAGATAGTGTATCACCTGATGAAGAGAAATGGAAGTCGATTTTGACAGGTTTTCAAACTCTGTGAATTGTTCACAAAAAAGCAAATTTAAGATTTTTATTAAGAGTTAAATTTTGTAAATTATGCACAAAAAAATTCGTAATAATGCAAAATACAGGCTTGGACGGATGCTCTAATAGTGGTAAAATCAATATATTACGAAAGAAAGGAACCCGGAAATGATCACATACAAAGAACCATACGTTATAGCCGAGGCAGGATGCAATCACATGGGGAGCATGGATATCGCGCATGAACTCATCGTCACCGCGGCCATGTTCTGCAAGGCTGATGCCATTAAATTCCAAAAGAGATGCCCGAAGGAGCTGCTGACCAAAGAGCAGTATGATGCACCGCATCCGGTTCCGTACAATTCATACGGAGCAACATACGGTGAGCACAGGGAATTCCTGGAGTTTGACCTGGATCAGCATAAACAGCTGAAGAAATGGTGTGAAGAATCCGGGATCACATACTCGACGTCTGTGTGGGATATGACGAGTGCAAAAGAGATCGTATCCATAGAGCCCAAGTTCATAAAGATCCCGAGTGCGTGCAACACCAATTTCGATATGCTCGGATATATTTGCGATAATTACGATGGAGAGATACAGTTGTCATTCGGAATGACAACACGCGAAGAAGAAGAAAAGATCGTTAAGTTCTTTGAGGAGAGAGGACGTGCAAAAGATCTTGTTCTGTTCAATTGTACGTCAGGCTATCCTGTTCCGTTTGCGGATGTGTGTCTTCTTGAGATCACAAGAATGAGGGAAGCATATGAAAGTAGGGTCAAGGCTATAGGATTTTCGGGACACCACCTCGGGATCGCGATAGATGTTGCCGCATACACACTTGGCGCATCGATATTTGAGAGACATTATACACTAGATCGTACATTTAAAGGCACGGATCACGCTGCTTCACTGGAACCCGACGGTATCAGAAGGCTCAAGAGGAATCTTGAGAACACGAAAGACGCCCTGAACTTCAAATCAGAAGAGATCCTTCCGATCGAGAAAGTTCAGAGAGATAAACTGAAGTATAGGGAAAAATGATCATGAATGTAGCATTTATTCCGGTCAGGGGAGGGAGCAAGTCGATACCCCTCAAAAACATAAAAGAAATACACGGACGCCCGCTGGTATACTGGACGGTTGCCGCGGCATGTGATTGCCGCTCGATAGACAAAGTGTACGTTGCGACTGACAGCAAAGAGATCAGGTTGTGTGTGGAAAAGTTCTGCAGCGAAGATTATAAAAGGTTCGGAAAGGTAAGCGTAGTCGACAGATCCGCCGAGTCCGCAAGTGATACCGCATCTACCGAGCTTGCGATGATAGAGTTTGCAAAGGCGCACAGATTCGATAATATCGTTCTGATCCAGGCAACTTCACCAATGCTGACGGGGGCTGATCTTGATAACGGATTCAATGCTTTTAGCGTAAAGGATACCGACAGCGTCCTGTCGGTTGTGCCGCAGAAAAGATTTATCTGGACGCTTGATAATGAGGGTAATGCAACCGCACAGAATTATGATGTTAATAACAGACCGAGACGTCAGGATTTTGAAGAGTATTATGTTGAGAACGGTGCATTCTATATAACCTCGCGCAAGGATCTTCTTGCCACGGGCTGTCGTCTGTCAGGCAATATAAGGATATCCCTGATGAGCGAGGATACTTATTATGAGATAGATGAGCCTTCAGACTGGACTGTCACGCAGGCACTTATGGAAAAGCGGGAACAGAAGGAAGAAAAACCGGATGCATCTACTGCAAGTGAGAGCAACAAGCCGGAGGAAAAAGAAGACCGTAAGGAGCTTAAATACAAGATGTTCCTGACTGACTGCGACGGATGTATGACTGACGGAGGAATGTATTATTCCGAAAAAGGAGACGAACTTAAGAAGTTTAATACCAGGGACGGTGTTGCATTCCGCCTGCTTCGCGAAAGAGGGATAATCACCGGAGTGATAACCGGTGAGGATGTTGCGCTGAATAAAAGACGCTGCGAAAAGCTCAAGATAGATGTTCTTGCTCCCGGATGTACTGATAAAGTGGCATGCATTAACAGGCTTTGCGCCACATATAATGTTAAACCCGAAGAAGTTGTTTACATCGGAGATGATATTGCAGATAAAGATGCGATCGAGTTCGTCGGATTCGGATGCTGTCCTGCGGATGCGGCAGCCGATATAAGAGCGGTTGCAGCGCTTGTGACCAAGGCAAAAGGCGGAGAGGGAGTCATTCGCGAAGTTGCCGAGATGGTCCTGAATCTGTAAAGAAAGGTTGATCCTATGGATATTGAACTGTGCGCATCAATGATGTGTGCCGATTTCGGAAATCTTGAAAGAGAAGTAAAGAGCCTTGAGGAGGCTGATATAGATTCGTTCCACATCGACATCATGGATGGTAGGTACGTACCTAATTATGCCATGTCACTTAATGATATGGCGTTTATAGCATCAGCCACGAGGAAGCCCCTGGATGTTCATCTGATGATCGAACACCCGAATAATACGGTAGGGTATTTTCTTGACAGACTCAGGCCCGGTGATACGGTATACATACATCCAGAAGCAGAATATCATCCGTCAACGACACTCCAGAAGATAATTAATGCGAACATGATCCCGGGCATAGCCATCAATCCCGGAACAAGTGTTGAGACCGTTGTGGAGATGCTTCAGATCGTTAAGAAGGTTCTTGTGATGTCCGTTAACCCGGGAAATGCCGGACAGATGTATCTTCCTTATGTTGCAAAGAAGTATGAGAAACTGCTTCCGCTTCAGCGGGAAATGGGATTTGATGCGTATTGGGACGGTGCATGTTCGAGTGAGAAGATATGTGAGTTTGCTCCCAAAGGAGTTAAAGGTTTCGTTCTCGGAACGACACTTCTGTTTGGAAAAAAAGCACCATATAAAGAGACAATAAGATCGATCAGAGAACTTGTCTGACACGGAGGAACGGATGAACATCGC
>CADCPL010000218.1 GCA_902803305.1 uncultured Lachnospiraceae bacterium | reverse complement strand
GCTTATAAGCGCTTTGTCATTTGCCAAAAAATATCCGATCATATTGAATCCCGTCATGTATCTTATGGAGCTGATTTATCTGGAGGTCGGAGTCTACTGCCTGATCCTGTTTCAATCGGAACCCAATAAGATCGTCTTTGGTTTCATACTGGCTGTTTTGGTTCCCATGTTATTCATCAACACCTCATTTGTAGCGATCATCCTACAGACTATCGCTGTTATATCATATGCCATCCTCGGACCGAGGCTATCCAATCCCGAGGCTTACAGTTGGGGGCTTAGCACTTTCACGGTCCTTTCCGTTACCGGTATCCTTGCCGCGCGTTCTATCAACAACGGTCAGTTTAAAAGATACTTTTATGCCGATTCGGCCGAAAAGCTGGCAGAGATCCGTGCCAAATACAATGACGAGTTGCAGGAAGAAGTGGCGGAAAAAACGGCGCATATCGTTGAACTGAATGAACGCTTCATTCTCGGTATGGCGATCATGGTTGAAAGCAGGGACAATTCCACCGGCGGACATATACGAAGAACGAGCGAAGTAGTGCGTATTCTGACAGAGTCTATACGCTCGGGCAACACACTGAATCTATCCGATGATTTTTGCAACGATCTGATCAAAGCAGCGCCTATGCATGATCTCGGAAAGATCGCAGTTGATGATGTGGTTCTTCGCAAGCCCGGTCGCTTTACACCTGAAGAGTTTGAAAAAATGAAGATCCACGCTGCCGAAGGGGCACGCGTTATACATGATATCCTGAAGGATACAGATGACAAAGAGTTTCTTAGGATCGCCGAAAACGTTGCGCATTATCACCATGAGCGTTTTGACGGATCGGGTTATCCCGACGGTCTTAAAGGGGAAGAGATCCCGATCGAAGCGCGGATCATGGCTGTTGCCGACGTATATGATGCACTTGTCAGCAAGCGCGTGTATAAAGACAGCTTTTCATTTGAGCAGGCAGATCAGATCATTCTGGAAGGGATGGGGACTCAGTTTGATCCCGCCCTGAAAGAATACTATGTGGCATCACGTCCTAAGTTAGAGGAATACTATTCTCACGAGAAGTGAAATATCTCCTTGTAGACCATCTTACCTTTCACGTTATCCGATCTCATAAGCGAAACCTTCTTGACCATCATGCCCGAGTCAGGGATCTTGACGCTTCCGGTCTTGCCGGACGACCTTCTGATAAGGGTGATGTGCGGTTCAAACTTTTTGGCATCATATGAGATCCCGGCAGCATCAAAGGCTTTTCTGATGTCTCCGGCCAGATTGCTTATCCCCTGTCCACCCCGGGTCCCGATGTAAAGAAGGTCCCCGAAATGCCCTAGCTCCGTAAACGCAAGCTTGAAGGGCTTGAACTTCACCGTGGACAGAGCCTCTTCTATCGGCTTACTGTCGGAGACTTCTCCGATGAAGCACAATGTAAGATGCAGGTTCTGAACCGGGCAGTAGCTTCCGGTCACTCCCGCCGTCTTAAGATCATGTAATATCTGTACTGCCGCCTTCCTCATCTCATCGGAAAGCTCTATTGCCACAAACAATCGCATCTTCTTTCCTTTCTGCGCAGTCCTCTATGCATCATAGTGATATAATACCACATTTCATGTATAATCAAACCTGAACAATTTCTCAAACGAGGTACAGTCCATGAATATAGAATCTTATACAATAACCGCAGTCCCTGCCTTGCTGCTCATATTATCAATGGTATTCACGCTCCCCGGCTGCAGCGCCGCAGCAGAACCGGCAGCGAACGAATATGTATACACGATCACGAGAGTAAACGGTGACATCGACTGGGAAAATATCCCGGTGATACCGATAGATAAGGTACTGTGGACGGAGGATTTCGGGATCAGGGCCGAGGGACAGCTCTGCTATGATGATGAAGATCTGTTTGTTCACCTGAAGGCTAAAGAATCCGACATCCGCGCCGAGAACACGGAGCCCCTGTCACCCGTATACGAGGACAGCTGCCTGGAGTTTTTCTTCATGCTGGAGGGAAGCCCCGATTATTTTAACTTCGAGATCAATCCCAACGGATGCCTGGGCGCTCAGTTCGGTCCCGCGAAGACAGACCGCATAAGCATAGTACGAGGCGATGCGGCGGATTACTTCAATATCCATACCGACAGAACACCCGACGGCTGGGAGGTCTGGTACAGGATCCCCCTTAAATACATACGCCTCTTCTACCCCGATTACACGTTCAAGGGCAAGCTTCGCGCCGATATGTTTAAATGCGGGAATAAAACAGTAAACAAACACTACCTGTCATGGACTCCGATTGATCTCGACAAGCCCAACTTCCACTGCCCGCAGTTCTTCGGAACACTGATCTTCGAATAAAGGAATACAAATGTGAACGACGAGAAAAAACTGATTATGGCGGCACTGCTGTTTGTGATAGAGGTAAAGCGCGGCATGAAAAGAGGCAGCGATGACGATATATAGATTCGGCGACCAATCCGAAAAGATCACATTAGTTCAACCCATCGATCGCATGGGCATAAAATCACTTGAACGCGAACTTACGCAGATCCGTGAGCTTACACAGACCGTCTTCAGTCTTACAGCTATAGCAGTAGACGACTGGAACCGCGACCTCTCCCCGTGGTCTGCCCCGCCTGTATTCGGAAAAGAACCTTTCGGTGACGGCGCCAAGGAGACTCTTGACTGTATTCTAGAGGCTTGCAGCGATCAGTCAAGATCATACATCCTCGGCGGCTACTCCCTTGCGGGCCTGTTCTGCCTCTGGGCTGCATGCAATACCGACCGGTTTTCCGGCATCGCCGCCCCATCTCCGTCCGTGTGGTTTCCGCACTTTACGGAGCATCTCCGCGAGAACAGACTACAGACAGACGCAGTGTACCTTAGTCTCGGAGATGCTGAAGCAAAAGCAAAGAACCCAACTCTTGCCACCGTTTCAGATTGTATCGAGGACACATACACCATCATCAAGGACCAAAAGATCCCATGCATACTCGAATGGAACCCCGGCAACCACTTCAAGGATCCGGACCTGCGATGTGCAAAGGCTTTTGCATGGATACTAAATAACAAGGAGAACGATTTATGAAAGAAACACCCGTAGGCTTTGACATACCCGATAACAAGAAGATCCGCGTGATCATAGATACAGACGCCGCATGCGAAGCGGATGATCCGTTTGCGATCGTCCAGGGGCTCCTGTCGCCCAAACTCATCGTCCACGG
>CADCPL010000217.1 GCA_902803305.1 uncultured Lachnospiraceae bacterium | reverse complement strand
ATCAACGCCGTCCATATCGGGCATACGGTGATCAAGAAGGATCATGTCGTATGTGTTGGTGTGGCACAGGTCGAGACATTCGCGTCCGCTTGCGGCAAGATCGCAGGATATCCCGAGCGTTGACAGCATGGACGAGAGAATGGTCCTGTTGACAGGCATGTCATCCACGATCAGAACGCGTGCTTTATCACTATGACTGTTTTGTATATCTTTATTCAAAATGTCCTGTTCAGCCATGTTATTACTCCTTTTATTTACATGCACCATTATACATATAGTGTGGAGAAAATCGCAACAGTATGTTATCATCAACAGATGAAAGGAGTGTTTGTTATGATCACTTTGGAAGCCTTGAAACAATACGGTGCGGATACTGATACTGGCCTTAAGAGATGCATGGGAAATGAGGCTTTGTATCTTAAGCTTGTAGGTGCGGCATGTTCCGAAACGGGTTTTGACACGCTGGCTGATGCTGTCGCAAAGAAGGATTTTGAGACCGCATTTGAGACCGCACATGCATTAAAGGGAGTTCTCGGGAATCTCTCACTGACGCCGCTGTTTGATGTGACCGGCGAGATCACCGAACTTCTTCGTGCACGTACGGATACGGATTATTCGGATCTTCTTGCAAAACTTCGGGAGGAAAAGGATAAGCTTGCTGCGCTTTGTGAATAATAAAGAGAAAGATATGTCGATCAAGTCGAGGAGAAGCGGCGTTATACAGGCCGTTATATTTGCGTGCCTGATCGTTGCGGCGATACTGATCATCGGAACCGTCTGGACAGGAAAGAGCGCAAGCCGTGACGCCGAAAAGGCGGTAAGGAGTGTTTCGCTTCTGTATCTTGATGAGCTTGCCGGCAGACGCGAACAGGTTGTTTCTTCAACGCTTGAGAAATATATAAATGATATGGATGTTGCGATAGGTCTTCTGGACAAAGACGATCTTGCAAGCATTGAGAACCTTCAGTCTTATCAGGCGAGAATGAAACAGCTGTACGGACTGGAGAAGTTCGCTTTTGTTGACGAGACCGGACTTATCTATACATCCCGCGGAACGAGAAAGGATATCGATCAGTACGGTTTTGATTATAAGACTATTTCAGACCCGTGCGTTACGATAAAGGATGCGGGCTCAAACAATAAGGAGATCATTATTGCCGTTCCGGTAGACAGACTCGATATTGCCGGACATACGCTTGTAGCAAGCTTCATGGAAATGAGCATGGATCATTTCCTTGATGCGGTGTCTCTTAAGAGCGCAAACAACAATACGACATTCTGCAATATATATAAACCTGACGGTATATCATTCACGGGACTCGTACTTGGCGGATTGTCTGCGGATGATAATCTGCTTACCGCTTTGGAAAAGGCGGAATATGATACCGGATATAATTACGATGACGTTAAACGTGATTTTGAGAGCGGTCAGGGCGGTGTCGTTTCATTTACGTACAACGGTATACGTGAGACGTTAAGCTACGTACCGATACACGGAACCGACTGGATGCTGACGTATCTTATAAGGGAGAGCGTCATCAGCGAACAGATCGAATCCATATCAAACGGGATCATCAAAAGAAGCCTGATACTGTCGATCATTACCGCGTTCGTGCTTCTTGCGATATCGGCGGTCATGATAATACAGACGAGAAAAGCGGTCCGCCTCATAACAGAGGCCGAGACGGCTGAAGTCATGCAACAGGAACTCGAGGAGAGGATCGCGCTTCAGGATGAACTTCTCAGACAGGAAACAGCAAGAAGTCAGCAGGATAAGATGATAACCGCCATGGCATCGGATTACCGCAGTGTTTACTATGTGGATCTTGATACGGGAAGAAGTATCTGTTACAGAAAAGATGAGCTCGGAAGCGATAATATCGGGCCCGGCGATGAATTTGACTATCTTGAGAAGTTTTCCGAGTACGGCAATAACTACGTAACGGAAGAATACCGTGAGACATATCTTAATTTCATTAAGCCTGAAAACATACGTGAGGCACTGAAAGATAACAGCATCATCACGCTTCGGTTCCTTGTCAGCAAAAACGGTGAAGAGACATATGAGATGCTTCGAATGGCCGGAGTCAGACATCCGCAGGATCGGGATGACCAGATCGTTCATGCCGTGGGCGCAGGCTTTACTGATATCGATGAAGAAATGCGTGATTCACTTGCCAAGAACCAGGCGCTTTCGGATGCTCTTGAGACGGCGGAAGAAGCAAGCCGGGCCAAGACGGCATTTTTGTCAAACATGAGTCATGAGATCCGGACGCCGATGAATGCGATAATCGGTCTTGATTCGCTGGCGCTTCGAAACGAATCGCTTCCGCAGGAGACGAAGGAGTATCTCAACAAGATCGGTGCGAGTGCAAGACATCTGCTCGGACTCATCAATGATATTCTTGATATGAGCCGTATTGAATCGGGAAGACTCGTTCTTCGCAAAGAGGAATTTTCTTTCCGTCAGATGCTCGAGCAGATCAATACGATGGTAATGTCCCAGTGCAGCGAAAAGGGACTGAAGTACGAGTGCAGAATGACGGGCGGTGTTGCCGATTCATATATCGGTGATGATATGAAGCTCAAGCAGGTGCTGATAAACATTCTGAGCAACGCGATCAAGTTCACGGACGCTCCGGGAGAAGTAACGCTTGATGT
>CADCPL010000216.1 GCA_902803305.1 uncultured Lachnospiraceae bacterium | reverse complement strand
CTTGTTGTAGATGTGGCAACCGATCCGAACGGAACGGTCCTTCAGATGGCAACAGGTGATCCCGCAGTGATCTATGTTATCGTACCGGTGGAAGGAAAGCTTCGAATAGCCGAAGGTGCAGTATACAGTTTCTATGAGTTTGAACAGCCCATCTCCGACAGACTTACCGATACCGAGTGGAGAAAGAAGATGGGAATATCGAACGAGAGCTATGACGACTTTGTACCTTACGGAAAAGCTTACGATCATCCTGATTGGGCGAACGGTTACAGGTATTTCTATAACTACGAATAATAATGAAGCTAAAAAAGATCATTCTCATTATAACTGCAATTATGATCACAGCAGCAGCCGCTGCTGTGATTTTTAACAGATTGTCCGTGTTGCCGCCTGTTGATAAAACAGTCGTGTCTTCGGATGGAAGGATATGTATCACGGAAAACGGCAGGCGTATCAGTGTTTCGGAAAACGGGGAAGTGATATGGGAGCTTGAGAAGAATGTGCTCGCACAGGATTTCCTGTTTGCGGATGTAGATCATGACGGAAAAGACGAACTGATGATACTCTGCTGGAAAAGAGGTAGATACGGAAAGAGAAGACCATCCTGGGTTAAAACGGATGAGATCGGCTGGTCACAGCATATATATATTTATGAGATTGACGGCAACGTGGTAAGGCCCAAGTGGATGGCATCGGATATCGGTATGAAAGCGGCATCATGGGAATTCGATGACGGAAAACTGATCATTACGGACACCGACGATGTAACCACAGAGTGGGTCTGGATATCATGGGGATTGGAGAAACTGTAGATTTTATCAGAATGCTGTGATATAATTAGTACTGATGTAAACAAGGATGTTTACCGATATAACAGTTATCGTATTGCATGGAAGCATGGGGGTACAAAATGGAAGCTATCAGAGAACAGAAGTTAGAAGCACTCAGAACGGCATCGGAGTATCTTGAGAGACTTATTCCTGCCATGGAGCAGGTCGTTTCCGAGATCAAAGGAGAGATGCAGGAGGATACGATAGATTTTCTTCTGCAGATCATGGACGGGTTCAATTTTATGATCGAGACATATAATGTTACGAGAGATATGATCAATGATCCCGAACCTCTGATCAATGATGATCAGCTTGAGGTAGTTGTCAACTCACTCAGCGACGGTTTTTCTAAAAAGGATTACAAGGCGATATCGGATGAGCTGGCAAGCGATATCATACCGTTCCTGAAGGTGTTCAAGGAAGCGGCTGATAAAAAGATCGCGTAAGCAAACGTAGTTCTGATACAGGAAATAAAACAGCCCTGCAGGTGCAGGGCTGTTTATTATTATAAGGACGCTCGCCCATTTGGATTTGACTTCGTTTAACAATAACTTGAGAACATCATTCCGCTGTAATTGCTTGTTACGTAAGGTGTCGCAAATCCATGTCCCGGATTCTTGTATGCGACGATCGTCTTCTGAGTGTACTCCATGGGATCAAGAGCCACTTTGTTGGCACGTGCAAGAACTCCTTCGGCGAATTTCTTGATGGGTGCGAACTGATCCAGGGCATCATCCTCACGAGCTGTCTGTGTAAGGAGATTATTGTCTATTTCTATCGTTCCGTCATCCGTGAAATTAAGACCGATCGATTCGAGCTCGGATGAATACAGCCGTGCAACCTTGTTCATCTCGTTTACAAGCTTCCTGGAGTACGGCTGTGACTCCGAATAGGAATTGATATTATTAATGAAAGAATTATACCCGTTAACAAGGTTGGTTATATTCTCGGTAACCGATTCCACGTCTGTCTTCAGACCGATGCTTGCGACCTCGCCCTCACCGCTTATGCCCTTAAGGTTGATGTCATACATCTTCTCGATCGAGAAGTGATTGGAGAAGGTGCTCCGCTGCTCTCCGTTTAACGTAAAGAGGGAATTCTGCGGGTACCGGGTGACTTCTCCTATGCCGAAATACTCAACTGTACCGGCTGTCTTGTGAGTATTATTATCCGAAATAACGAAGTTCGTACCTTCAGGGGTCCTGACTCCGGTGTCATCGGACTTGATCGAAAGGGCTACCTTGCCGTCGTCATCGGTAAGGACAGAGGCATTTACACCTATATTGGAACGTGAGATAAGCCTTGAGAGCTTTTCTTCCACGATCTTGTTCGTATCGTTTTCTCCGATATTGAACTGGAACTCATAGTCCATATCTCTTGCATGGATATCAAATGAATATGTCCCAGGTTCAAGGCCCATCTCATCAGGCTCGAGGAACTTACCGCGGTTCTCCTGAACATCGGCCAGCTGTTCAACTGAGATCTCAAGGCTGGGTATCGAATCGGGATCCAGGTCGGCACCGCCGATGAACGAAGCCTGGACCACGTTCTCATCGCTGGATGCAACAGCCTTCTGATCGAGCATGCTGTCCGAATCATCCATCGAAAGAGAAGAGATCACGTTCTTAAGAGAACGGGCATTCTCTTTAAGACCCACTGCGAATTCCTGAGTAGACGGAGAATTGTCAAGCAGGAACAGGGGCGCTTCTTTATTCATCTTAACAATGGAATTATACAGACCACGAAGCTCGCTCTTCTTATGGGTATCATACTTACTGTTGGTACCCGTCGGCGCGTACGTGGTCAGGAAATGGTTATAGACCGTAGAAATAGTTGTATTGTCAGCCATTGTTGCCCCTCCTTTCCTCCTTGAATGGTAAAGCTTCCCCGGATTCATTTCCGGGTCCTGTTCACAAGGAAATGAACAGACGCTCGGGCATAAAATGCTACTTTTATGCCTTTATACTACTCTCAAAATCATGGAAAATCAAGGGTTTTTACCGAAAAACAGGGCAAAAATACAACCAAAAAGCAACAATTTTAACCCGCCGTAATTGGTCATTATCACAATAAAACAAAATTTGCCCCAATATGTTGTGGAAACTTCCGAAAAAACTTCATTATCTGCCTCTTTTTGATTTTTACCGGAAAACAACAAAAAACAGCAAAAATACATTGACGAGCGATTTTTACTGTGGTATATTATTCCGGCGAGACGAGAGATGTCTTTTTTTTGTGCTACAAACAATCTCGCATACAGTTACAGTAAGATCCAGAGAGGTGGAAAACATGCGTACCAGAATCACACTTGCCTGCACAGAGTGCAAGAACAGAAATTACGATACAAAGAAGGATAAGAAAACACATCCCGATCGTATGGAAACAAAGAAGTATTGCAGATTTTGCAAGAAGCATACATTACATAAGGAGACGAAGTAATGGCAGAGACAAATAACACAGCAGACGTTGCCGCAAAGAAGGGCAAAGACTGGTTTAAAGGTCTTAAGGCTGAATTTCATAAGATCAGCTGGACTTCGAAAGATGATGTGACAAAGCAGACGATCGCAGTGGTCGTTGTATCTGTCATTCTCGGCCTTTTGATCGCAGTAATAGATTTCCTTCTTCAGACGGGGATCAATTTCCTGGTCGGCCTGTAAGGAGGTATTGCCATGGCAGAAGTAAGCAACATGGAGCTTTCGGAAGAAAAGATAGAAGATTCCGCAGAATTTGCCGAGGACGCGGCAGAAGATAAGGGTCCCAAGGCAAACTGGTATGTTGTCCATACATATTCCGGGTACGAGAATAAGGTTAAAGCCAATATAGAGAAAACGATAGAGAACAGACATCTTGAGAACGAGATACTGGAAGTGCGCGTTCCGATGCAGGATGTTACCGAGGTTAAGAACGGCGTGAGAAAGACGAGCGCCAAGAAGATGTTCCCCGGTTATGTTCTTATAAACATGATAATGAACGACGTTACATGGTACGTGGTCCGAAATACAAGAGGTGTTACCGGATTTGTAGGACCGGGAAGCAAGCCTGTCCCGCTTTCGGACGGCGAGATGAAGCCGCTCGGCATCAAGACGGAAAACGTATTCATCAACTTCACCGAAGGAGATACGGTCAACGTTATCGCAGGTGTCTGGAAGGATACGGTCGGCGTTGTTCAGCGTATGGATATGGGTAAGCAGACGGCCACCATCATGGTCGAACTGTTCGGTCGTGAGACACCCGTTGAGATCAGCTTTGATGAGATAAACAAAGCAAATTATTAAGAGTTCATGGGGAAACCCTTTATATATGAACTGTGGGAGGGATTGTCCCGCCACTACCACATTTATATTTACAGGAGGCTATTATGG
>CADCPL010000215.1 GCA_902803305.1 uncultured Lachnospiraceae bacterium | reverse complement strand
GGCTGTCGGACTGATAATCGCATCCCCTATAATGATCATATCGGCTATACTCATAAAAGCTACGAGCAAAGGTCCCGTGATCTTTGCTCAGGAACGTGTGGCACTTCATAACAAGCCGAACCAGATGTACAAGTTCAGGACGATGATCGAACAGAGCGAGGCGGAAGAGGCAAAGGCATGGACGACAAAAGACGATCCCAGAGTTACCGGAATAGGCAAATTCCTGCGAAGAACGAGTCTTGACGAGCTCCCGCAGCTGTTCAACATCCTGGTCGGACAGATGTCGCTTGTGGGACCGAGACCGGAAAGACCGCAGTTTGTCGAGAAGTTCAAAGAGGAGATCCCCAGATACATGATCAAGCATCAGGTTCGTCCCGGACTTACCGGATGGGCGCAGATCAACGGTCTTCGCGGCGACACTTCGATAGAACAGCGTATTGAGCATGATCTTTACTATATCGAGAACTGGACACTTGAGTTTGATATCAAGATCCTGCTGCTTACGATATTCAGAGGGTTTATAAACAAAAATGCCTACTAAGCTTATTGACGTGATCATCCCCACATACAAGCCTGACGAAAAGCTCCTTGCGATCATCTCGGCTCTTCGCTCTCAGACGATAATGCCCAGCCGTATCGTGCTCGTCAATACCGAGCAGAAGTATCTTGATAACCTTCTGCGCGGCAGAAAATATGATAATTACGGCAAATACTTTGAGGTGAAGAACATCTCGCTGCGGGAATTCGATCACGGCGGCACCAGAAATGAGGGAGCACGGGGGAGCAGCGCCGACTTCCTGCTTTTTATGACGATGGATGCCTGCCCTGCGGACAACATGCTCATGGAAAAGATGCTGAAGGCATTTGACGACGAGAAGATCGCGGCAGTATATGCCAGACAGCTTCCCAATGAGGATGCCTCGATCGGGGAGAGATTTTCGAGAAGTTATAATTATCCCGAAGAGTCCTGCATCAAATCGGCAGAGGATAAGGAAAGGCTCGGGATAAAGACATATTTTTGCTCAAATGCATGCGCGATGTACAGGCGGGACGTATTTGAGCGGCTCGGAGGTTTTCCGAAGGACATGATATTCAACGAGGATATGGTCTTTGCGCATACTCTCGTGGAAAACGGTTATTCGATAGCGTATGCCGCTGATGCGGCCGTCTATCATTCCCATAATTATACGAACATGCAGCAGTTTCACCGGAATTTCGATCTTGCCGTATCGCAGGCGATGCACCCCGAGGTGTTTGCTGACGTATCATCGGAATCCGAGGGAAAGTCATATGCCAAAGAGGCTTTCAGGTATTTCAGGCAGGAAGGAAAGACGCTCTATTTTATCCCTTTCTCACTGACATGCGCATTCAGGCTTGCGGGGTATAAACTGGGGAAGAATTACAGGAAGCTGTCAAAAAGACAGATCCTCAGATGTACGAACAGCAAAGTATTTTTTTATAAACATTGGAGCTGAAGATGAGTGACAGAGAGTATTGTTCTCTTTGCGGAAAATATAAAGAGGACTGCGGTGACCTTGTGACGATCACCGGCGGACTGAAGGTGTGCCACAGGTGCCTTGAGAACACGCTTCGGATGGCCGAGAAGATGACCGGAGGCGTTATGCACGGTCAGCCCATGCCGCCGCAGCCGCCTAAGGCAGAAGAAGAACAGCCGCAGGAGGTTCCGGAAAAACAGCCAGGCGAGACTCCGGAGCAGTCTCCGCAGCAGCCTCCGGGGACCGAACCCGGAAAAGATGCTCCGAAGGAGCCCGGATCGGTACGTTTTGCCGGAGGATTCGGACTTCCCAACGTGGGATTTCTCAGTATGGCAGATCTGCAGAACATGATGTTCGGAGGCAGTCCCGCCAAAAAGAAGAACAAAGAAGAAAAGAAGCCGCCGGAGATAGATATCAAAAATATCCCGATGCCGCATAAGATAAAGGAACTCCTTGACGAGTATGTAGTGGGCCAGGAGCAGGCGAAGAAAGTCATGTCGGTAGCCGTCTACAATCACTACAAGAGGATCGCCTCCGAGGCGATGGCGCCGGAGGAGTTTGAAAAGGGACTCGGAGACGTTGAGATCGAAAAATCAAACGTTCTGCTGATCGGACCTACAGGGTGCGGCAAGACATATCTCGTAAGGACGCTTGCAAAGCTCCTTGATGTGCCGCTTGCGATCACCGATGCCACGAGCCTTACCGAAGCGGGATATATCGGAGATGACATCGAAAGCGTGGTGTCAAAGCTTCTTGCAGCCGCGGACAATGACGTGGACAAAGCCGAGACGGGCATCATATTCATTGACGAGATAGATAAGATAGCCAAGAAAAAGAACTCGCATTCGAGGGATGTTTCGGGAGAGAGTGTACAGCAGGGAATGCTAAAACTCCTTGAGGGCGCCGAGGTGGAAGTTCCCGTGGGAGCCAACTCCAAGAACGCAATGGTCCCTCTTGCCACGGTCGATACGAGAAATATCCTGTTCATATGCGGCGGGGCTTTTCCGGATCTTGACGAGATAATAAAGCAGCGCCTTAGGAAGCAGACGTCGATCGGTTTTAATGCGGAGCTGAAGGATTCGCTCGATAAGCGCAAGGACATATTGTCGGAGGTTACCGTCGAGGATGTCAAGAAGTTCGGGATGATCCCCGAATTTGTCGGAAGACTCCCGATAATCTGTACGATGCAGGGCTTGAGCGATGAAATGCTCGTGGACATACTGAAGGAGCCGAAGAACGCGATCATCAAGCAGTATCAAAAGCTGCTGTCGATGGATGAGGTGGATCTTGAGTTTACCGACGAAGCGCTCCTTGCGATAGCAAAGAAGGCCCAGGAAAAGGATACGGGTGCCAGGGCTCTTCGCTCGATAATAGAAGACATAATGCTTGACATCATGTATGAGATACCCAAAGACGATAATATCGGACGCGTCATCATCACCAGGGAATACCTTGAAGGAAACGGCGGCCCGAAGATAGAAACAAGAGGATAACAGTTCCGTATAGGAGGAGACATGCTGGACAGATCATTTTATGAGAAAGCGGACGAGATAATAGCCGATCACGGCAAGGGGAAAGAATCTCTTATCCCTATAATGCAGGATATCCAGAGCATATATCGTTATATCCCGCCGGAGCTTCTTACATACGTTGCCGAAAAGATAGGCATAACGGAAGCCAAGGCGTACTCCGTTGCGACTTTTTATGAGAATTTTTCCTTTGATCAGAAAGGGAAATACGTCATCAAGGTGTGCGACGGCACGGCATGCCACGTTAGAAAAGGCACGCTGATCCTTGAGCGGCTTCAGAAGGAGCTCGGTCTTTCGGATAAAAAGAATACGACGGACGACATGCTCTTTACGGTAGAGACTGTTTCCTGCCTCGGAGCCTGCGGACTTGCTCCTGTCATGACGATAAACGATGTGGTACATCCTGCCATGACACCCGAGAAAGTATCGGAAACGATCAAGAAGATCAAGGAGGATGAAGCATGAATAAGTTAAGATCCGGGGAAGACCTTGCAAAGATCAGGACCAAATGCGAGCAGCGGATCAGCAGCATCAAGTGCAGGATCCTCATATGTGCCGGTACAGGCTGTCTTGCGGGCGGTTCCGAAAAGATTTATGAGAGACTGTGCGAGCTGTGCGGCAACGATCCGAATGCCTCGATCGAATTCGGTGACGGGATCGCATGCTCTGACATACATACGGACGTTCAGAAGAGCGGATGCCACGGATTCTGCGAAATGGGCCCGCTTGTTCGTATCGAGCCGTATAATTATCTGTATATAAAAGTGAAACCCGAGGACTGCGACGAGATATACAATACGACCGTTCTCGGAGGTAAGCCCGTGGAAAGGCTTCTGTATACGATGAACGGCGTTACATACCCCGCTCAGGAGGATATACCTTTTTATGCGAAGCAGATGCGTCTTGTCCTTAAGAACTGCGGACATATCGGCGCCGAGCATATAGAAGAAGCGCTTGCCTTTGACGGATACAAGGCACTTGAAAAGGCGCTCCTTACTATGACGCCCGAGGAGGTCATCGATGTCATCTACGATTCAAACCTTCGAGGAAGAGGGGGCGGCGGATTCCAGACCGGTTACAAGTGGAAGCAGGTTGCCCGCCAGAAGGAGACGGTCAGATATGTTGTTTGTAACGGTGATGAAGGCGATCCCGGTGCGTTCATGGACCGAAGCGTCATGGAAGGCGATCCTCACAAGATGATCGAGGGTATGATCATAGCCGCTTACGCCGTATCCGCATCGGAAGGATACATATACGTGCGTGCCGAATACCCGCTCGCGGTATCCAGGCTGAAGATCGCCATAGCCCAGGCTGAGGAGGCAGGGCTTATCGGTGACGATATACTCGGATCGGGATTTTCGTTCCATCTTCACATCAACAAGGGAGCCGGAGCGTTCGTGTGCGGCGAGGGAAGTGCTCTTACCGCATCCATAGAAGGCGAGAGGGGAATGCCGAGGACCAAGCCGCCGCGTACGGTCGAGCAGGGTCTGTTCGGAAAACCTACCGTTCTCAACAACGTTGAGACATATGCGAATGTTCCGATGATCATTCTTAAAGGATCGGACTGGTATCATACGATCGGTACCGAGAAGAGCCCCGGAACAAAGGCTTTTGCGGTGACAGGAAGCATCAACAATACAGGTCTTATCGAAGTTCCGATGGGTACGACGCTTCGTGAGATCATATACGATATAGGCGGAGGCATCAAGGGCGGCAAAGGCTTCAAAGCCGTGCAGATCGGAGGCCCTTCCGGCGGATGTCTAATATCGGCGGATCTTGATGTACCGCTTGATTTTGACTCCCTGAAGGAAAAGGGTGCGATGATCGGATCCGGCGGTCTCGTTATCATGGACGAAGACACATGTATGGTAGAGGTGGCAAGGTTCTTTATGAACTTTACGCAGAACGAGAGCTGCGGCAAGTGCGTTCCGTGCCGTGAAGGTACGATGCGCATGCTGGAAATACTCGAAGATATAGTAAATGGCCGCGGCACCGAGGAGCAGCTGGACCTTCTGGAAGAGCTGGGACGGGCCATAACCGACACCGCTCTGTGCGGTCTCGGAAAATCAGCCGCACTTCCCGTACTGTCAACGCTCAAGGTGTTCAGGGACGAGTATATGGAGCATGTGGTTGAGAAGAAATGCCGCACCGGCACGTGTAAGGCGCTCAGCTCATTTATGATCGTGCCGGAGCTGTGTAAGGGCTGCAGCAAGTGTGCGAGAAACTGCCCTGTTGAGGCGATATCAGGCGAACTTAAGTCGCCGTTTACAATAGACCAGAGTAAGTGCATCAAATGCGGTGCATGCGCGGACAACTGTCCGTTTGGCGCTGTTACGAGATCTTAAGGAGGTTCCTGATGGATTATATGACAATAGACGGCATCAAGGTGCCGATAGAAGGCGAGAAGAACATACTCTCCCTTATACGAAAAGCAGGGATAGACATCCCCACATTCTGTTATCATTCGGATCTGTCGATCTACGGTGCCTGCAGGATGTGCATGGTCGAGGATGAACGCGGCAAGATGTTCGCATCATGCTCGGAAGTCCCGCGCGCGGGTATGGTGATCCATACAAACACCAAGAAGCTGCAGCAGTACAGAAAGCTGATCATAGAGCTGCTTCTGTCGACACACTGCAGAGACTGTACGACATGTACGAAGAACGGGATGTGCGAGCTCCAGAGCCTTGCTTACAGGGTTGGAGTACATGCGGTCAGGTTCGAGAACAAGAAAGAGCAGCTGCCCATAGATATGAGCTCGAACTGCATAGTCAGGGATCCCAACAAATGTATCCTCTGCGGTGACTGTGTGAGGACCTGCTCTGAAAATCAGGGGATCGGGGCCATCGATTTTGCCCACAGGGGCTCCAAGATGCAGATCACGCCGGCGTTCGGCAAGGATCTGTGCGATACGGACTGCGTAGGCTGCGGACAGTGTGCCGTTGTATGCCCGACTGCCGCGATATCGATAAGGACGAACGTTACCGAGGTATGGGACGCCATTGAGGATCCCGGCAAGAGGGTAGTTGCGCAGATCGCACCGGCCGTGAGAGTGGCTATAGGTGACAAATTCGGGCTTCCGAAGGGCGAAAATGCGATGGGCAAGCTCGTAAAGGCTCTCAGGATCATGGGATTTGACGAGGTCTATGACACGAATTTCGGCGCAGATCTTACGGTAGTTGAAGAATCAAAGGAATTTGCCGAAAGGATAAAGAAGGGCGAGAAGCTCCCGCTCTTTACATCGTGCTGCCCCGGTTGGGTGAAGTTCTGCGAGAACAAGTATCCGGAATTTGCCGATAACCTCAGCACATGCCGTTCGCCGATGAGCATGCTCTCGCCGGTGATCAAGGAATACTTTAAGGAGCAGGACAAAAAAGACGGAAAAGAGACGTATGTCGTGGCGATAATGCCCTGTACGGCCAAGAAATCGGAGATACTTCGGTCAGATAACCATACGGGCGGCCGCCAGGATACGGATATAGTCATAACTACCCAGGAGATCATCCGTATGATCAAGCAGGTCGGTATCAAATTCGAGACTCTTGAGAGCGAAGCATGCGACATGCCGTTCTCAATGGCTTCGGGCGGAGCTTCGATATTCGGTATAACAGGCGGCGTGACGGAGGCGGTACTTCGTCATCTGTCCGAGGACAAGGATCATACAACGCTCGAGGGTATCAAGTACTCGGGCATCAGAGGCAAACAGGGCTTCAAGGAAGCTACGGTGTCTCTCGGGGACAGAGAACTCAGGATTGCCGTTGTTCACGGACTGAAGAACGCATCGGATCTTCTCGAGAGCATAAAAGCCGGAACCGCATCATATGATTTTGTGGAAGTGATGGCATGCAGAAGAGGATGTATCCTCGGAGGCGGACAGCCTGTTCCGATGGGTCCGACAACGAGAAGTGCGCGTATGGACGGCATTTATCAGGTAGATCAGTTATCGACTATAAGGTACACGGGTGAGAATCCGTTCCTTACACAGGTATATGACAGCGTGATAGCGGGACGCGAACACGAACTGCTTCACAGAATGACTTGATCGCGAAGCGATCGAGTCAAGGCGACATCCGCGAAGCAGATGTTGGAGAATGACTTGATCGCGAAGCGATCGAGTCAAGGCGACATCCGCGAAGCAGATGTTGGTAGTATACGGAGAGAAG
>CADCPL010000214.1 GCA_902803305.1 uncultured Lachnospiraceae bacterium | reverse complement strand
CTCTGCAGATATATGCCGGACATGAAGCTGTTTGAGGTTCCCACGGGCACTAAGGTCTTTGACTGGACGATACCGAATGAGTGGACGATAAGAGACGCATATATCGAAAATGAGGAAGGCGAGCATATCGTTGACATGAAGGTAAACAATCTTCATGTGATGGGATATTCTACGCCGGTTGATGAGTGGATGGATCTGTCCGCGCTTAAGGAACATATATACACCCTTAAGGATCAGCCGCACTACATTCCATACTGCACATCCTATTATAAGGAGCGCTGGGGATTTTGCATGAGCGAGGATCAGCTGCAGAGCCTTCCGGAAGGAAAGTATCATGCATATATCGATTCCGAGCTTGCTCCCGGATCACTTACTTACGGAGAGCTGTTGATCCCGGGTAAGAGCAAGGAGGAGATCTTCTTCAGTTCATATATATGCCATCCGTCGATGGCGAACAATGAATGTTCGGGACCGGTCGTTATGACCAAGCTTGCCGAGTACATCGGTAACATGAAGGACAGAAGGTATTCATACAGGTTTGTCCTTCTGCCCGAGACGATCGGGGCGATCACATACATATCACGGAATCTGGAAGCGATGAAGAAAAACATCATCGCAGGCTTTAACATAACCTGTGTCGGAGATGACAGAGCATATTCGATAGTTCACAGCAGATACGCCAACACTCTTGCCGACAGAGTGTTGATGAACGTACTTCGCGGCATGGATCCGGATTTCTGCGAATACTCTTATCTGGAAAGAGGCAGCGACGAAAGACAGTACCAGGCACCCGGAGTGGACATTCCTCTTGTATGCTTCTGCAGATCCAAATACCATGTATATCCGGAGTATCATACAAGCGCGGACAACCTTGATATCATATCGCCGGATGGACTGGCGGGAAGCCTTGACGCACTGCTTCGCTGTGTAGAGGCGCTTGAGAATAACTACGAGTATAAGATCAAGTGTCTGTGCGAGCCGCAGTTCGGACGAAGAGGCCTGATGCCTACGACGAGCAACAAGGAAAGCTACAAGGATACTCTTATATTAAAAGATATAGCCGCATATGCGGACGGAACGAATGATCTGTTTGAACTGAGCGATTACATAGGACACTCGGTGCATGATATGCTGCCGACCATCCGGAAGATGGAAGAAGCCGGACTTATAGAAAGGTAAAAAATGACACACGAAGAGATAATGGAAATAATACGACGGATCTTCCGTGACGTATTTGATGACGAAGATCTGGAAGTGAATGACTCGACCAATTCATCGGATATCGAAGACTGGGATTCGCTTGAGCATATAACTCTCGTCGTATCCATGGAGAAGGAGTTTGACCTGAAGTTCGATCTGAAGGAAGTAAACGCCCTTGCCAATGTGGGAGAAATGGCGGATCTGATCGCGAGAAAACTGGCATGAATGAATATACATACGAAGAGATAACCGTAGGACAGAAGGAAAGCTTTGAAGTGACCGTCACCGATGAGATGATGGCATCATTTTGCGCCATTACGGGCGATATCAATCCGCTCCACAACGACAGTGACTACGCGGTATCAAAAGGACATCCGGGCCGAGTCGTATACGGGATGCTGACGGGATCGCTCCTATCGACTCTTGCCGGTGTATATCTTCCGGGAAAGAGAAGTCTTATCCAGGAAGTAAAGATAAAGTTTTCAAAACCCGTTTACATCGGAGACACGCTTACGGTTGAAGGTGTGGTCGAAGAAAAGCACGACAGCTACTCGCTCATCATCATCAAGGTCACGATAAAGAATCAGAAGGGCGAAAAAGTCTGCCGCGCGCGTATGCAGGTTGGAGTAGAGGATTAAGAAATAAGAAGAGAGAAGAAAGAAGGAGGGAGATCATGACACCACAGGAAACATTACAGCAATGGATCAGTGATTCAAACAACATCGTATTTTTCGGCGGAGCCGGAGTATCTACAGAGAGCGGGATCCCGGATTTTCGAAGCGTGGACGGATTGTACAATCAGAAATATGATTATCCTCCGGAGACGATCCTTTCACATACTTTCTACAGGAGTAAACCCGAAGAGTTCTACAGGTTCTACAGGGATAAGATGCTGTGCACCACGGCAAAGCCGAACAAAGCACATCTTAAGCTTGCGGAGCTTGAAGCAGCGGGAAAGCTCAAAGCAGTTGTTACACAGAACATAGACGGACTGCATCAGGCGGCCGGAAGCAAGGAAGTCATGGAACTTCACGGCAGCGTGCTGCGCAATTACTGCGAGTCGTGCGGCAAAGCGTTTGATGTTGATTACATTATAAACAGTAAAGGAGTTCCGAAGTGCGATAAATGCGGTGGCCCTATCAAACCGGATGTGGTGCTGTATGAAGAGGGACTTGATAATACGATAATGAGCAAGTCGGTAAACTATATCTCAAATGCGGATGTACTCATCATCGGAGGTACAAGCCTTGCGGTATATCCGGCAGCCGGACTCATAGATTATTACAGAGGACATAAGCTTGTTTTGATCAATAAGTCCAAAACGCCGATGGACTCAAGAGCGGATCTTGTGATAAATGACAGTATAGGAGAGGTTTTGGGTGCGATAAAGGTTTGATTTTTGTTACCAAAAACCCTTGAAAACACGATTGGTATGTGTTATCATACGTTTTCGTGATACAATTTTTCCTTGCTCTCGCATAAGACGAGGGCCAAAGTCCAAAAGGAGGTACCAGGCATGAGCAAATATGAATTATGCGTTGTTCTTAATGCTAAGATCGAAGACGACGAGCGTGCTGCCGTGATCGAAAAGGTCAAGAACTACATTGATCGTTTCGGCGGTACGGTGACGAACGTGGACGAGTGGGGCAAAAAGAGACTGGCATACGAGATCCAGAAGATGAGAGAAGGCTTCTACTATTTCGTTCAGTTTGATGCAGAACCCACAGCGCCCATCGAGATCGAAAATCGGATCCGCATTATGGATAACGTTCTTCGTTATCTCTGCGTTAAGGCAGAAGCGTAATAGAAAGTGAGAATACATGAATAAAGTTATACTAGTTGGAAGACTTACCCGTGATCCCGATGTCAGATATTCATCAGGCGACAGTGCGATGGCAATTGCCAGATACACACTCGCTGTTGACAGAAGAGGCAGAAGGGATTCTGCCGGAGACCAGCCGACGGCTGATTTTATCAGTATCACGGCATTCGGAAGGGACGGCGAGTTTGCGGAGAAGTACCTTCGCAAAGGTTCAAGGATCCTTGTTGAAGGACATATCCAGACGGGAAGTTATACCAATAAGGATGGACAGAAGGTCTATACGACGGATGTTGTCGTTGAAAGACATGAGTTTGTTGACAGCAAGTCGCAGTCCGGCGGATCCGGAGATTCGTTCGTACCCGCACCGGGACAGGACAACATGGCTGACAGCGGTGACGGATTCATGAACATTCCCGACGGGATAGACGAGGAACTTCCGTTCAGTTAAGGTTCAACAGAAGGAGGAATCATTATGGCTTTTAATAAAGCAGATGGCGATAGAGAAGACGCACCGGTAAGAAGAAGAAACCCCATCCACAGACGTAAGAAGGTTTGCGTATTCTGCGGTAAGGAAAAGGCTCTTGATTACAAGGATGTTGCAACTCTTAAGAAGTATGTTTCCGAAAGAGGAAAGATCCTTCCGAGAAGGATCACAGGAAACTGCGCAAGACATCAGAGAGCGCTCACGGTTGCAGTTAAGCGTGCTCGTCACGTTGCACTTATGCCTTATACAGCTGATTAATCAGTGTTGATCATTAAGAGACAGGGGGACGGTAGTACCGTCCCCCTTCTTATTGACATTTTTTGGTGCGATGGATAAACTAGTACTTGAACGCATAAATGCGTTATTGCGCTAAAGTATGCGTAAAACAAATATTGGAGGGTAAACATGCCTATTACAGAATTACTGGAAAGAAATGCCGATAAGTATCCCAATGATGTGGCTCTTATTGAGATCAATCCCAAGATCAAAGAGGGCAGACGCGTCACATGGAAGGAATATGAACTGATAGAGAGCACCAGCAAAGAGTCATATCGCAGGGAGATCACCTGGGGCGTCTTTGATGAGAAAGCCAACAGGTTTGCCAACTATCTTATGTCCATGGGTATCAAAGCCGGACACAAGGTAGGTATAATAATGATGAACTGCCTTGAATGGCTTCCCATATATTTCGGAGTGCTCAAGACAGG
>CADCPL010000213.1 GCA_902803305.1 uncultured Lachnospiraceae bacterium | reverse complement strand
GACATGCTGGAGAACCTTATTCAGAATTTAGCTTAAGGCTGTCCTTGAAAAAAGGAGAAGTATATGTCTACATCACAATTTTTCGGACTTAATATAGGTTACACCGGACTTCAGGCTGCCAATGCAGCTCTTAATGTTACGGGTAACAATATCTCAAATGTCGAGACCAAGGGCTATACAAGACAGGAAGCCAAGCAGGTCGCGGCTGATGCTTTGCGCACCAATACTTCCTATGGTATGGCGGGAGCCGGCGTTGATACAAAATCGATCGACCAGATCAGGAATGAATATTACGATCTCAAATACTGGCAGAATAACGCAAGCAAGGGAATATATGATATCAAGCAGCAGTATTACCGTCAGATAGAAGATTATTTTACGGATACGGATGATGTTCAGGGATTCAATGCCGTATTCTCTGACATGTTCGATGCACTTGATGAAGTATATAAGAGCTCGGGAGATGACACCAAGAAGGCGGCTTTTATGTCCCAGTGCAAGAGCCTGACCGAATACTTCAATAATATGCACACATCCCTTCAGAAACTTCAGATCGATGTTAACGATGAGATCAAGAACAAAGCGGATGAGGTAAATTCGCTTGCATCCGAGATAGCTACACTTAATAAGCAGATCAATACGATAGAAGTCAACAAGGTTCGCGCCAATGAGCTTCGCGATAAGAGAAACCTTCTCATTGACCAGCTGTCCGAGATCGTTGACGTGCATATCACGGAGGTACCTATCTACACGACCGAAGGCGGTGATGAGGAATCCGGTATATACAGGTATATTGTCGATATAGCCGGAGGACAGAATCTCGTTAACAGTTATGAGTATTCGGAGCTAAAATGCATATCAAGATCGGGTGACGAAAAAGTAAACCAGTCTGATGCGGACGGACTTTATGACATATATATCAACGATCTTCCACTTAATCTGTACGGCGGAAGCCTTGGCGGACAGCTTAAAGGTCTTATAGAGATGAGAGACGGTAATAACGGAGAAAACTTCTCATCAAAAGGCAAGGATGCGACAGGTAATCCCCTTGTTACCTGCGATTCAACCACTGTAAAGGTTAAGATCGATAAGACAAATCCGAACTATGATTTTCTTACGGATATGAATAAAGTGACGATGAACTCCGGCGGAACGATAATAGTCGGAAATGCCAAGTTTGTTTATGAGTCATGGGAATATGATGACGATGAAAAAACCTATACGTTTACGATGAAGACCGGTTTATCCAACAATGATCCTTCAGGTCTTACAGGTAAGGATGCGTTTGTCGGTGTCAATATTGATTATCAGGGGATCCCTTACTATATGGCTCAGATGAATGAGTGGGTAAGGTCGTTTGCCCAGGCAATGAACAAGATAGAGAGGGCGGCCCAGAACGAGTACGGTGATCGTGAAAATGTGATATTTACGAGCGGAAGCGAAGAGGCTGAATTTACAGACTATGATTATGATAAACGATATGATACGGGAACGGGCAAAAAGGTAAGCACAAAAAATGACAATTATCTTCAGCTTACAGCAGCGACATTTAACATCAATTCCAAGATGATGAAGGACGTTAACCTGTTCGGGACTACGGATGATATCACGAAAGGACAGGATGCGCAGGATATTTCACTGGAACTTATGAAGGTGCGTACCGACAAGACCAAGATGACGTACAGGGGGTGCTCTTCCGAGGAGTTTTTGCAGTGTCTTACAAGTGATGTGGCACTCGGAGCATCATCCGCGAACAACTTTTATTCGAACTTCGATAAGATATCAAAGGCTATCGTCGCACAGAGAACGAGCGTATCAGGTGTTGATAACGATGAGGAAGCGCTTAATCTCGTGAAGTTCCAGGAGGCATATAACCTGTCTTCTAAGATGATACAGGTCATGACCGAGATATACGACAGGCTGATCCTTCAGACGGGCGTATAATCCGACCTTAAGAAAGTGCGGATAATTGACGATATATAATTAAATATATGGTGAAAAGGAATTCGCCTCATAGACTTTTCGCAAAAGGTATGATAGGGAGATCGGCCGTTTGTGACTGATTTTTTATTGTTTACGGAGGGTACGGTTATGATGCGAATCACCAACGCCATGATGACGTCTAACACCAAAAATAACATCAATATCAATAAGCTCAATGAGGACAGGCTCAACACACAGATCGCAACGGGTCAGGTCATTTCAAGGCCTTCGGAGGATCCGGTCGTAGCTATCCGTGCACTTCGTCTTAATACGAATCTTTCGCAGCTTACCCAGTATTACAAGAAGAATATCCCGGACAGCGAGGCGTGGCTTAATGTTACCGAGACCGCTCTTCGGCAGACCGATGCGATCTTTACGAATATCAAGGAAAACCTTACAACGGGAGCAAGCGATACAAATACGCCGACCGACCGTCAGAAGATCCTCGAGAGCCTTAAGGGTCTTCGCTCCGAACTGTATTCATCGGGAAATGCCGACTACGCGGAGAGAACCGTATTTACCGGCTATCGTACGGGAGAATCACTGACTTTCCTTGAGACGGATAAGGATCTTGGCTGGAATTATAAGATACATGAAAAGTTCGATACCAAAGAACTTGATAAGATCACATATGTTTCAACTTATTCGAAGCCGACAACTCCTCCGGTAGACGAAACAACGGTTGAGAGGAAGGATATAAAGAGGATCAGGCTGTCGTATGACAATCTCAATGAAGCAAACGGTTCTACCAAGACCCTTAAGTGGTATGACGGAGCAACGCTTATGGAGCAGCCGGTTATTGTAAAATCAACCACGAACCCGAACCTCACCCAGAAGCAGATAGACGATCTGTATACCACTCTCGGAGATAATGATGCGATCCTTATCCCTGAAACGGGAGAATTACTGCTTGGATCCAAAATAGCGGATAAGATCGAAGCCGGTGGCAATAAACTCGGCGCACAGGCCGCATATTTTATGGATGGATATAATAAGAACAGCTGGAAGTCGGATGATCTTCGCCCCGAACACTATTTTGCCTGTGAACAGACCACTCCGACCGGTCCGATCTATTATAATTATGAGCTTAATACTGCTACAGGAAAGCCCGATTCGACTAAACCGAAGTTTGAAAACCAGAATATAGAGGTAGAGATCAGCTTTAATCAGAAAATAACTATTAACACGCACGCAAATGAAGTGTATACTCAT
The DNA here is from genome assembly GCA_902803305.1 of uncultured Lachnospiraceae bacterium. Lineage (GTDB taxonomy): Bacteria > Bacillota > Clostridia > Lachnospirales > Lachnospiraceae > UBA2868. The sequence continues at coordinate 432 of CADCPL010000213.1, read as the reverse complement.
GATGTAGGCCGTGATATAGATGAGCTTATCAGAGTCACACAGTCTGTAGTCGATGCCGAAGAGAATATGGGTAAGCTTGAGAAGAAGCTTGCCGCCGCAGCTACCGATTCAGACAGGAAGAATATCCAGGCAGAGCTTGATGCGGCAACAAAGGAGTTCTCTCTTAAGAAAGACAAGATGCAGAAGATGTTCTCGGCTGCACTTGATACGTTTGAAGGCTATGCAGACAGAAACAATGTGGCGATTGCCAACATCGGAAGTATGCAGCAGAGACTGACTATCACGAAAGAAAGGGTTGCGGATCAGCTGCAGAGTTTCAAGGAACTAGCAGATGCGAACATAAACGCAGAGCTTACGGAGTCATCGATCGATTTTGCAAGTGCGAAGCTTGCTCTTGAGGCTGCACAGATGGCTGCCGGAAAGATAGCACAG
>CADCPL010000212.1 GCA_902803305.1 uncultured Lachnospiraceae bacterium | reverse complement strand
GCATTGGAGCGCGTCGTTACTTGACGAGGTTTTTTCGAGTCTAGTAACGTAACGCGCGGAAACTGAGCGGAAGCGACTTTTTGCGCAATTAGTGCAGAATGTTCCATAAAAAAACTCCCAACACTATGTCGGGAGTTTTCTTTATTGATAAACTAACGTTTACTGAACTGAGGCGCACGTCTCGCTGCCTTGAGACCGGGCTTCTTTCTTTCCTTCATACGAGGATCTCTTGTAAGGAAGCCTGCTGCCTTAAGTGCGGGACGGAAGTCCTCATCTACCTTAAGGAGTGCTCTTGCGATACCGTGACGGATAGCACCTGCCTGACCTGTTGTGCCGCCGCCTCTAACGTTGACATTGATGTCATATTTCTTTTCCGTATCGGTTGCTACAAGGGGCTGACGAACGATCGTCTTGAGTGTCTCAAGTCCGAAGTAGTCATCAAGCTCTCTCTTGTTAACCGTGATATTTCCTTTGCCGGCCTTGATATATACTCTGGCAACGGCTGATTTTCTTCTTCCTGTTCCGTAGAACTGCTCTTTTGCTTTAGCCATTTTTATCTCCTTTTACCAAACCTGCCAATTAAAACTTAATCTCTTCGGGCTTCTGTGCTGCATGAGGATGCTCAGCTCCTGCATAAACAAAAAGCTTCTTGTACATCCTGCGTCCCAAAGGTCCCTTGGGAAGCATACCCTTAACTGCAAGTTCAACTACCTCTGTAGGAGCTTTTGCGAGCTTTTCACGAAGTGTGGTCTCTTTCATACCACCTACATACTCACTGTGATGATAATAGATCTTCTGGTCAAGCTTGCGGCCTGTAACCTTAACCTTATCAGCATTTACTACGATAACGTAATCACCTGTATCCGCATGAGGTGTGAATATAGGCTTGTTCTTTCCTCTCAGGATCTTGGCTACTTCCGAAGACAGACGGCCAAGAGTACATCCTGTTGCATCAACGACAAACCACTTACGCTCAAGTGCGGCTTCGTTGGGCATATATGTATTCATGACATTACCTCCACAAATCCTTAAAAATCATATTGATAAATGTTGCTTGCGCCGCGCATATCCGCTCTTTGCCGGGGCTATGGCAAGGCAGACTGATGCCGTCACATTGACAGATTATATTACACGCTATCGGGCGTGTCAAGGAGTTTTTCAGCGGGAAGATAACTCATTATCAGCCTCTCAAGCCGCTCTCCTTCAACGGGCTTCGTGATATAGTCCGCAAACCCGGCATCAAGATACATCTCACGCGCACCGGATATGGCGTTTGCGGTAAGTACGATATACACCGGTTTCGGTTCTTTTTCCTGCTGCTTCATTATCTGAAGAGTTTCTATACCATCCATTTCAGGCATCAGATGATCAATAAAGATTATATCGTATGATCTTTCAGCTGCCATCTTGATGGCTTCGGGTCCCGACCTTGCGGTGTCGACCTGCATCTTGGTCCTTGCAAGGAGCTTTGTCGTAACGGTAAGGTTCATCTTGATGTCATCGACAACAAGAATTCTCGCATCGGGAGCATGGAACAGTTCCTTATATGCACCCTTCCTGCCGGTACTTGTGCCATCCGCATTGCCTGTCTTTCCGACAGGTTCCCAGTCAAGGACATCCTGTCTGACCGTAAATGAAAATACGGAGCCCTTTCCGTACTCACTCTCGGCATGAAGTTCTCCGCCCATAAGATCGAGCAGTCTCTTCGTGATGCTGATACCAAGACCCGTTCCTTCTATGCTGCGGTTTTTCTTTTCGTCGATACGGGTAAAAGGCGAGAACAGGTCTTCCATATCCTCCGGCTTGATGCCCGCTCCCGTATCGGATATCTCAAAACTGAGCACAACATGATCGTCGTCTTCCTTTTTATAGCCGATCTTCAGATCAACTCTTCCTTTTTCCGTATACTTGACCGCGTTCGTCAGCAGATTGAGCGCGCACTGTTTGATACGGATCTCATCACCGTTAAGGAGTCTTGGCATGTTGTTATCAAATTCAACATTGAAGGAAAGACCTTTTCTGGCTGCCCTGTCTGACATCATGTTGACAAGATCGTTTTTCATCACGCCCGGCTCATACTGGACAGGTATGATCTCCATCTTGCCTTCTTCGACCTTGGTAAAGTCAAGAATATCGTTGATGATCGCAAGCAGTGTCTTTCCCGACGACATGATGTCCTCGGCATATTTTGTGATCTCCTCGTCCTTGCTCTCGCGAAGGACCATCTCGTCCATTCCGAGGATCGCATTGATGGGAGTTCTGATCTCATGGGACATGTTAGCCAGGAACAATGATTTTGCCTGGTTCGCATCATCCGCCCTCTGCTTCTGTTTGCGAAGATCCTCCAGATACCTGTAGTGCTCGGTCTCATCTATGAGCGCATAGATCGTACCGAGATTGGTCCCGTTCTGCTCGAGCGGGTTAAGAGTCGGTGTATATATCTTACCGCCCATTTTGATCGGCTCTTCATTTTTCATGGCTCGGTCTATGATGCCTATGACATCCTCCGGTCTGCCGTCAAGCATCACATTTCCGCCAAGTTCGGGATAAAGTTTCTGCGCGGGCTTGTTGTAGAATGATACTTTGTTCTCGGAGTCCACAACTATGATCCCCTCGGAAAGTTCATCGACAACATAGTCCTTGGCCACCGTCCTCGGGTCGAGCATCTTGTACCTTAATATGGCGATGAGCATGAACAACGTACATATCGCAAAGCCGAATACCATTACGTCGAACTTGTTGGCAAGTGCGACTATTTTTGTCATATACATAATGTAGGATACCGCCACAGCACTGATTGCAATGACCATCATGAGGTATCTCTTCTTCGCGGTCCTGTTCTTTTCCTTAATAAAGGCCGCAACTATCATGAAAATTCCGACAACGGTGTATCCCACATTAAGCACCGTCTGAACGTTATAGAGGATGCCGCCGGTATGCGGAAGTCTCGGAAATCCTTCCTGTATCGTAAAGTACATCGTCTTATAATACATGGTGTTGTTTTCGAGGCTGATTATTGATGAATATATGATGGCATGAGTAAGACCGAGAAGGCCCGTCACTATTGTCGGGATATGGATCCTGATCAGCTCGGCCGTGAACAGAAACAGCGCGAACCCGATCCACACACGTCCCAGATAGCCGAGCTTCAGCGCAGCAAGATACTCCTCTTTTGTCCTTGAGCGCAGTTCCAAAAGAACTCCTGCGTTATACACAAGGTTGACTGCGCAAGAGAAAAAAAGATACGAATGCAAACGGCTGCTCCATTTCCTGAGTGCGATCCAGCACTCGATGAACAGCCCTATTATCGTAAAATACTCTATGAAGACCACAAAGTTGTATAACATATTACCTCCAAAGATCCTCTTCAAAGATAGTGTAACACAGATCCTCACAATATTTATAGGAAAAATCGGGATCCTTCCATCTTATCTCGTTTTGGAAGGCTCTGGCCTGCGTATACTCTTCGAGGAAAAAGACCGTAGACCCGTTGATCTTTGATTCCACGTGAGTCATAAGAGGCTTCACGCCGTAGTCGGAAACACCGATATCTCCGTTCTTGTCTTTTGAGAGCTTCACTACGGCCATGGCACCCACCATCCTGTCTGCGGTGCCCTTCCCGGATCCGCTCGTCCAGTTGACGTAGTTCCCGAGCGAATAATAGACCGGGACAACTTTCCCGTCAGAAGAAGTCAGCTTCTCAACGGGTTCGATCACGTGAGGGTGCGTCCCGATCACAAGATCAGCTCCGTTGTCCACGAAGATCTTCGCCCACTTTTTCTGGCTGTCGGATATGCCGTGGCTGTACTCCGTGCCCCAGTGCGGACACACTATCGTAAAATCAGCCGTACTTTCGGCCTTCGCAAGATCCTCTTTTACCTTCTTTTCATCAAGAAGATTGACCGCATACGGCATCCCCTCCGGAAGCGCTATGCCGTTCGTTCCGTATGTGTAGTTGAGGACCGCGATCTTATAGCCGTTCTTTTCGTATATGCATATTTCCTTGCTGTCGGATTCGCTGTTATATATCCCGATCGGGGTAACATGCGGCTTAACTTCTTTCCAGTGATCGAGACAGTTCCTGATGCCGCGTGCTCCTCTGTCGAGCGCATGATTGGTCGCATGACATGCAATGTCAAAACCCGCCTCTGCAAGATCATCGGCGATCGCATAAGGAGCATTGAAACTGGGATACCCCGTCACCCTAAGTTCTTCTCCGCCGATCACTACTTCCTGATTGACTATCGCAAGATCCGCTGCCTCGATAACATCCCCTGTGTGCTTGAACAACTCGGAAAAATCATATTTGCCGTCTTCCTGCTTCGCGCACTTCTCTATCCCGTCGTGAAGAAGGATGTCCCCGACCATGATTATGCTAAGATCATCCGCACCGGTTTTGGCGGTTTCGGTTTGTTTTGTTACAGCATGTGTTATTAGAGGATTCGCCGCAAAGATCACCGTAAAAACAGCTACCATAAAAGAAGAGAGCACCGGAATCCTCTGATTTCTTTTGTTTTTGTTTTCTCTTATTACCTTCATTTTCTTAGGCTTTATCGGTTTCGTTAGTCAGATATTCGAGCAGTGCAGCGCAGCCCTTCCTTATCTGACGGTATGCGGTCTCGAAATCCCTCGTGTACCACGGATCGTCGATCAGTTCGTGCGGATTGTCGGTATACTCCATAAGCGTGTGCACCTTTCCTTCGGGATCACCGCCAAATATCCTGTCTATGTAATACATGTTCTCACTGTCCATCCCGATGATCAGATCATACTCATCATACTCCGCTCGTACAAGCTGTCTTGCACGGTGGTCTCCTATCGGGACATTATGCGCTACAAGAGCCTGCCTCATCGGAGGATAAACCGGATTTCCGATCTCCTCTCGGGACGTTGCCGCCGAATCACAGCAGAACACGTCTTCAAGCCCCTCTTCTCTTATCATCTCATCAAATATATACTGTGCACTTACACTCCGGCATATATTGCCGTGGCACACGAAAAGCACTTTTATCATCCGTTTTCCATCCCCTTTTCGATAGGTTCGATTTTTTCCTGGCTCTTCATGTTCTTTCCGATGATCTCATCGATCTCGCAAACGGTAACAAAGCAGTTGAAGCTTGAAACTATGTCGCGGAGCTGGCGCAGTTCATACTGACTGATCACAACGTATAGTGCCTTGTTCTCTCCGCCTATGTATCCGCTTGTATCCCACTCCGTGCATGTTCTTCCGAGTTCTTCAAATATACGGTTCTTGATCTCGGATACATCATCGTGGGTAAAGATCAGGCATCCTCTCTGAGCATCAAAGCCTTCCTCAACTCTTGTCATGACAACGCTTACAAGAACGTAGGTCAGGATCGAATATAATCCGCGCTCCCAGCCGTAGAGAAAACCGACCACGAGATACAGAACGATATTGAAACACAGCACCTGACGTCCAATCGGCTGGTGGATCTTTTTGCTCAACAGCGATGCCACTATCTCTGTGCCGTCCAGACAGCCTCCGTACCTTAAGATAAGACCAACACCGACACCGAGGATCAGACCTCCGAATGTTACCGCGAGCAGGTGATCTTCCGTAACGGCGGGAGTTGTTTCCAAAATGGCAACCGCCACCGCAAATACGGTCATGGCATAAACAGACCTCAGCACAAATGCCCTGCCCTTCATCTTCCATGCAACAAGAAGAAACGGAACGTTCAGGAACCATGTCAGGAAACTTAGTTTTATCCCCGACAGGTTCGAGATAATCATCGAAACACCGACGATCCCTCCGTCGAATATACTGTTGGGTGCAAGAAAATCCTGGATCGAGAATGCCGCGATAACAGCACCCACAGTCACCATTATTATATTTAATATCTCACTTCTTTTATTCATAATGAACCACTAACCCCG
>CADCPL010000211.1 GCA_902803305.1 uncultured Lachnospiraceae bacterium | reverse complement strand
TCGGTGTCGGCGTAGGTGTCGGTGTCGGCGTCGGTGTCGGTGTAGGTGTAGGTGTCGGCGTCGGCGTAGGTGTCGGTGTCGGCGTCGGTGTTGGTGTCGGCTTTGGCGTTGGCGTAGGTGTCGGCGTAGGTGTAGGCGTTTTCGTCGGCGTAGGTGTCGGTGTAGGTGTCGGTGTTGACACGAGCGTCTCGCTCTCTTCTACCATGCCAAGCTGTCTGGCGCGAGTTTTCACTTCTTCATCCGTCATGGATTCCTTGGATCTTGTTCCGAGAGCCAGCCCCATGACCAAAGCGGTCACTGCCATTCCTATACCGAGACCGCGTAAATAATATTTCAGTTTCATGATCTTCCTACCATGTTTTTTGACACAACCTTCAAATCATATCAATGGAACAGATCCAGTACCAGCTTGACTTCGCCCACCCCGAGACCGAGTGTCTTGGCGATCTGTACGGTATCAAGCCCCTGCTCTGCCATTGCCAGTATCTTATCGTTATTGTTTCCCGGCTGCTCCTGCACGGAGCCCATCGCCTCAAAATCAGCTGCGGTCGCAGCACCTGCCGCAGGCGCAGATACGTTTACAATATTTCCTTCCTTGTAAGCTCCGCCTGACAGAATGTCGTAAACCACTTTTTCTTTAAGGGGCTCGGGCGCATCAGCCGTTATGGCTTTTGCTATCGCATCCTCCGGACTTTTTATCCCGAGGAGCTGCGCTTCAATCTTTGACTGCGTGAGCGCCTTGCCGCGCTTCCCGGCTCCCGTGACAGCACTTACAGGCTCAGGATCCTTCTGTTTGAACACTACCGGTTCAGGCTCGGGGATCACCAGATCATCAAATATCGATTTCTGTTCCTGTGTAAGCCCCTTTTGCGATACAGACGCAACACTCATGCCGCGAAGAAGTGTTTCGGAAGCATCCATCGCATCATGCGATAATCCCTCGATCTTGTGTGCCGCCGCATCAGCTTCTCTGATCGTGTTTGTAAGGTCGGTCTGCTTGTCCTTGAGCATATCGTAGAGGAACATGACTTCCTGATGATTCTTGTTGATCTCCTCGAGCACGGTATCCGCATACTCTCCCACGGCCATGATCTTTTCGTTGGAGACTTTTTCAAGAGATCTTTCCGCCTTCTCGACGGCAAAATCAACCGTGTCGTTCGTTGCCTCACCCACGCGCAGTCTCATCGTATCGACTTCCTGCTCGACAAGACGCTTTGCCTCTTCTTTTTCGGCAGCCAGTTCCCTGTCCGATTTCTTCATCGGAACTTCCGGCATCACAAAACTTATGACAAAAATAATCACTCCTGTTACAAGGAGTGCTATTTCCATAGGCGACATCTTACCCTCCTGATAGTCTAAATGGTCATGTTAAAACCGCCCGGGTTTATCTTGATGACGCGTCCCTCTTCGGGAACCTCGTCAACTTGCTTCTTCTTACGGGTAGAAAAGTACTTGTTCTTGCCTTCTTCCTTGGCATCATGTTCGGTACCAGCGCCGTCTGCATTGTCTTTTTCGCGCACGGTGTTTACATGTGAATCATCATTCTTCTGGATATCTTCCGAAATGATCACATGCTGCGTATGAGGATGTTCATTCTCATTGGCCTTTATAGCGGAAAAGTCCATGGCGCGGACTACCATATTGTTGTTCTCGAGTGGTGAAATCATATCAGAATCCTTTTATCCTTACATCGGCTCCGTCCTTGACAAATCTGCTGTGTTGTGCGGATTTGGTAAGGGTAGTGCTCGTCTCGTTTATGGTGATCTTGGTTCCGGGATATGCAAATCCTTCGACCTTGACACAGCTCTCTTTGTCGGAAGCTCCGTCCATCTCATCCATGAGAGCAGTAACATCATTCATTTTTTCTTCAAGCTCGGCCTTCATCGTCTTGTACTGCTCGGACAGCTGTTTGAAGTACAGAACCTGCTCGGGCCGAAGCTGCTCACCGGACTTGATCCTGTTCGTTATCGTAAGCAGTACGGGTTCGGACTGTTCGATCTTCTTCTTGAGCGATACTATCTCCGCATTGAGATTATTGCAGCGAAGTGTGAGCTTCGGATCCGTTCCGACCTCTATCTCGGTGTTCACGCCCATCTCCGATCCGATCGTCTTGGCCGTAACGCTTGCGGGTGTACGTATCACTCCGCCCGTAATAAATCCGCGCTTTCCGGTAACGGTAACTTCTCCCTTGCAAATGACGGTACTGTGAAGTATAGCCTCTGCGTGAACGTATCCGCCCGCATTTATATTTGCATTTTCGATGAACTTGGATATAACGTTTCCACCGGCATTGATCGTTCCCTTGCCCATTCCGTTCATTCCACGGGCTATCGTAACATTACCTGCCGCATCTATCGTACTGTTCTCAACGACGCCTCTTACCTCGACATCGCCGTCTGCCTTTACCGAAAAACCGGTCTTGACGTTTCCGAGTACACATACATTCCCGGAGTACTCGATATCACCGGTCGCATTGTCCACGTCGCTGACTTCGTAGACATCCGATACGAAAACCTTGCCTTCGACAAGTGATGCATGTCCGTCAACGAGTGATGTGATGTTAAGCTCATCCTCGGACAGTTCGATGTTTCGTCCGAACTTGAGCGTAAGTTTCTTTACTTCACGCGGCGGAAGAGTATCTCCCGTTACGTTATATCCGGGCTCTCCCGGTATCTCTTTTGTAAGAGTCGCAAGCTTGTCGCCTTTTTTTACAAGGCTTATTGCGGATAGCGAATGAAAATCAACCGATCCGTCCTCATTAAGCTTGGGCTTAAGATTGGGATTCGTATTGAAAAAGTATTCTATCGAAGCATCCTGTCCGTTCGTAGGTGCAAGTCCCTTTGCAAGGACATAATCCGTACAATAGTGCCTGTCCTTAAGGTATGCGTCTATCGCCGCATCATCAACACCCCTTGTAACTCCCTGGAGCTTCAGCGTACTCTTGATATCCGCAGGTGTAAGCTCGGCACCCTGTGTTGACGGAGGGTAAAACCTGCATACAGCCGTCATCTTGTCGGCACTCACCATGACCCTGAAACTTTCGGGACACGGTATTCCCTTCTTGGATGCTATCTTAATGTTTTCCTGCTTGGACAGGTTGTCTACCACCTTCTTGATGGCGACTATATCGATATTCGGAAATCCCTTGGAAACAAGGTAATCCCTCATCTCATCAACCTGGATCGGCTCTCCGCCGTCCTCAGGCGGAAACAGACTGACATAAGATTCTGTGTCCGAAAACTGTATCTTGAAATAGCCGTTCTTCATAATAACCTCCCCATAACCTGAAACAATCCTTGCCTGCCTTATCGATCAGACCGAAGTAAGGATTCCCATGTAGTTGCCCATCTTGCTCTTCATCTTTCCGAGCGCCTTCGTATGAAGCTGCGACACACGCGATTCGGATACTTCAAGAACATTGCTTATTTCTTTGAGGGTCAGTTCCTCGTAATAGTACAGAACAACGACCATCCGTTCCTTTTCCGTAAGCAGGTTGAGCGCTTCCCCGAGCATCTGCTTGAGTTCTTCCTGTTCAAGGTGCTCTTCCGGACGTGCCGGCTGCGAAGACAATCCCCTGTTATCGGCTATATCACTTCCCTGCTCCACAAAATCGTCAAGAGATACTACATTCGTGACGTTCATCTGTGATTGCCAGTTTGAATATTCTTCTTCTGATATGCCAAGTGCAAGTGCAACCTGTTCATCGGTCGCGGTCTTGCCGGTCTCGGCTTCCACCTCCGCTATCGCGGCAGTTATCTGTTTTTGACGCTGACGGACCGTCCTGGGGATCCAGTCCATTTTTCTGATCTGATCGAGAATTGATCCTCTGATCCGAAGTGATGCATATGTCTCAAATTTGACATCCTTACCTGCATCAAACTTGTCGATCGCATCGATCAGTCCGAAAATCCCGTATCCGCACAGATCGTCATATTCGACATTATATCCCAGGTACATAGACAGGCGCCCCGCTACAAGCTTAACGAGCGGAGCATATTCAAGTATTAGTTTTTCACGAAGTTCGGGAGTGGGTTTTGCTGAGTAATCCTTCCATAACTTCAGTTTTGCACCTTCATCCATATGCCCCTCCAAAAGATACTATAACTCCCCTTAGCTTTCAGCGCCGCCGGTTGCGCCAGCTTCCTCTGCAGCCTGCTCGGAAGATTCGGCAGCAGCTGCCTCGGCATCGGCAACTTCCTCCGTCTTCTCGACAACTTCCCCATCGTCGTCGACCCGGTCTTCATCCGGCTGCTCGATATGAAAAGAATCAAAGACAAGCTTGATGGCCACACCTATTATGAGAAAAACAATAAGTGTCAGGATGAGAACGACCAGCATGTCTTCAAGATCATAATGATTGATGTAAGTTACTATTGTAGCAACAGCTCCTGCAAGAAGCATTACAAATGCAGGTATCCGCTTGGTATTCATTGCTAGATCGTCTTAACTCCTTTGCCCACGGCTTTGATTATATAATCGCCGGTCTCCGGATAAAACTCTACGGTACGACCGAAATTGAGACCTGTGTCACTGGCCAGGATGGGGATCTTGAGTTCCGCAAGGACCGCCTTGACCGCATCTACATTTCTCTGTCCGACATTCGTCAGGTCGGTCTTATTCTGAAACGCGAACATCTGCGCTCCGCCGGCTATCTTGGCAACCAGTCTCGTGCGGTTCGCCCCGGCAGCCACTATTATCCTCACAAGTTCCTTCGCGCCCGTATCGGCAAACTTCGGGATATTACTCGTATTCGCAAAATTCTTGCTGTCGGGAAGCATTATGTGTGCCAGTCCTCCGATCTTGGTGATCGGATCCCTTATCGCAATTCCGACACACGAACCAAGTCCCAGCGTTGTGATGGCATCGGGCGCCTTACACAACTTAAGATCAGCCATGCCGACTTTAATCATTTGACTCATATATACAACATTCCTTTATAGTTATTACATTCCAAGTGAGGTGAGTATCTTGTCGTACGACTCCAGATCCGGAACAAGTATAAAATATCCCTCGAGCTTAACATCATCCGAGAACTCGGTCGCGATCAGGAGCATCTTGTCACCGAGAGCTCCGAATTCTATCGCGGGAACCGAAAGGATGGCTCCGCACATATCTATCGAGATATCCGGCGGAGAAGGATAGATGTTCAGATTGGTAAGTGTCGAGAGCGACGACAGATACGATCCCGTGATGATGTTTCCTATCTCCTTAAGAGCGGACAGTTCCATCTCATCAAAGTCACCTTCGGGATCGTTGTTTTCCGTTCCCATGAGCTTTGCCACGAGAGTCTTGGCGGATGATTTTTCAAGAAGGAACATGATCGAACCCGAGATATCACCTTCAACCACAAGGTAAATGCCGGCCATGATCTGTTCCTCGCCGCCCATCGCTTCACCGATCTGGGAAAAATCAAGGAGATCTACTTTCGGAACGTGCATATCGACCTTGGTATTAAGAAGCTGTGCAAGTGCGGTCGTCGCATTGCCGGCTCCTATGTTGCCTATTTCGCGGAGTACATCAAAATATACTCCTTCCATGTTGTTAAGATCTACTTTTGCCATTATGAATTATCCTTGTCGCTGATAACTGTGTTAAGGTCAAGAAGCGAAATAAGTGTATCTCCGTTCTTGCCGATACCGTTTATGTATGTCTCATCAACCTTGCTGTCACGGATGACTTCGTCGATCGTTCTCTCATCAAGAGTAACAACTTCTTTTACCTCGTCTACTATGAGACCGACTGATGCATTGCTCTCCGACTTGACTATGATGATCCTGGTCTTGCTCGTGTACTCATCGACCTCCAGGCCCATCTTCAGCCTGAGACTCATTACCGGAACAACCTCACCTCTGATGTTGATAACTCCTGCGAAATAAGGCTGTACATGAGGAACTCTCGTGATGCTCTGCATCCTGACGATGTTATCGATAAAGCTTATGTCGATACCGTACTGCTCCTCTCCGATCTTGATAACGATATATTGAACCGATTCATATTCTCTTGCTATGTTTAACGCATCCATTTATTATCCTCCTTATCGAAAGCCGCGGTATTATATCAGAACATTGGCATCGAGTATCAGTGCAACCTCGCCGTCGCCGAGTATCGTTGCGCCTGATATAAGTCTCGATGTGCAGTTGATGTACTTACCAAGCGACTTGATAACTATCTCCTGCTGACCGATGAGTTCATCGACCACAAGGCCTGCCAGCTGATCGCCCTTCTTAACTATGATAACGACCATATTGGACTTGGGCTCTCTGGAGCTTTCAACACCGAGAACATTGTCAAGCCTGATGATCGGGATGACTGTATCTCTGAGGTTGATAACTTCTCTTGCCTCAACAAACTTGATATCTTCTTCGGCCACATCTTCGATGGTCTGGATGCTTCCGAGAGAAATGGCATATTTTTCGTTCCCGACAACAACCATGAGTGCCTGTATGATAGCAAGTGTAAGCGGAAGTCTGATCGTCCATGTACTTCCTTCACCGAGCTTGGTCTTAACCGAAACATCACCGCCCAGAGATCCGATCTTGGATCTTACAACGTCAAGACCAACACCTCTTCCCGATACATCCGATACAACCTTTGCGGTTGAGAAGCTCGGAAGGAACAGAAGGTCGATGATCTCTTTCTCGCTCATCGTCTCGCCCTGCTCGGGTGTGATCGTTCCGCGCTCGATAGCCTTTTTCTTAACGGCTTCGGTATCGATACCGTTACCGTCATCTCTTACTTCTATGACAACGTTGTTACCGTCCTGATAAGCATCCAGATAGATCTGACCAACATCGCTCTTGCCACGCTCACGACGAAGTTCAAGTGACTCCAGGCCGTGATCGGCACTGTTCCTGAGCAGGTGCATCAGAGGATCACCGATCTCATCAACAACGGTACGGTCAAGTTCTGTCTCTTCACCGGTCATATGCAGTTCCATCTGCTTGTTAAGCTTCTTGGAAAGATCTCTGATCATACGAGGGAACTTGTTGACAACGCTCTCGATGGGAACCATTCGAACTTTCATGACTGATTCATGGAGGTTCGTCGTAACGCTCTCAAGATATTCGATCTGCTCATTGAATCCCGAGTGTGATCCCGAGCTTTCATTTGTAGCAAAACTTACGAGTGAATTCTTGGCGATGATAAGCTCACTGACAAGGTTCATGAGAACATCCAGTTTCTCGATGTCGACACGAACGGTACGATTGACTGCCGGCTTGTTTCCGGTATTCTTCTTGTTGTCGTTGTGCTTGGAATCCTGAGCAGGTGCTGCGGCAGCGGGTGCCGTTGTGGCAGCGGGAGCAGCAGTCTCTGTATGCTCGGGTGCGGGTGCGGGTGCCGGCTCGTCCTCGTCATCCTCAGCCGCGATCTTCGCCTTATCCATATCAATGACATCACCGATAACATGATCTATCTCGGAAACACTGAGTATTGCTTCCTTGACCTTGTCTATCGGAGATTCTGTAACAAAGTAAAGTGAGAAATCAAAATCAAATTTCTCGTCTTCTATATCCTGAACAGAGGGCTCGGATATGATGACCTCACCCAGCTCTTCAAGTGCCTTGAACACCAGGAATGCCCTTGCAGCCTTAAGTATGCAGGACTCCTGAATATATACGGTAAAACCGTAAACCTTGGAATTATTCTTGATCGCTTCGGAGATCACGTGCTGCTCGGGCTCATGAAGAACTATGTCGTTCCACTTGCCTTCTTCTCCGCCTGCCTTTGCCGAAGGAGCAGCCTCTTCCTTCGGTGCGCTCTCTTCCTTCTTATCGGCGGGAGCTTCACCGCTGCCGCTATCTCCGTTAAGGATGGCCTGAAGAGCATTGATGATGGGCTCATTGTCATTCGTGCCCTCATCCTGATTTTCGGAAATGTTATCCTTGTACTCTTCAAGAGCATCAAGAGCCTGGAAAAGTATATCCACCATATGTCCGTCAACTTTTATCTTGCCGTTGCGGACTTCGGAGAATACGTTCTCCATGTCATGGGTCAGGTTCTGCATTCTCTTGTAACCCATTGTTCCGGCCATACCCTTAAGCGAATGCGCCGCACGGAAGATCTCATTAATGGTATCTTCGTTCTCCGGCTCATTCTCCAGGATCATCAGCTGATCGGAAAGAGTCTGCAGATGTTCATTGGTTTCGTCGAGAAAAATTCCGAGATATTGGTTTACATCCATAGTTAACGTACCCCCACGTTCTTAGTGATCTGTTCCGCAATGTTCTTGAGCGGAACGACTTCGCTTACCAGTCCGGTCAAAGCGATCGCCTTTGGCATTCCATATACTGTACAGGTATCCTGATCCTGTGCAATGATATAAGTTTGTTTCTTCAGGTCGAGATTCTTGATCCCTGCGGTACCATCCGCGCCCATTCCCGTAAGTACGACACATATGACTTCGTCAAAATCACAATCGATCAGAGATTCATACATGTAGTTGGCACAGGGCTTGACGCCTTCCCTTGCCGGCTCATCGGAATACTTGATGTAATGCGAGCCGCCTCTCTTTTCAACCTTCATGTGCTTACCGCCCGGAGCGATATACACATGGCCGGGAGTAAGCATGTCTCCGTCCCTGGCTTCGGATACTGCAACCTTCGATATCTCGTTGAGCCTGTCCGCAAGCGATGCCGTAAATCCCTGTGGCATATGCTGTACGAGCAGTACCGGTACCGGAAGGTTTGCGGGAAGGTAAGGTATAACATCCTGAAGTGCACGCGGTCCGCCTGTTGAACTGGCGATCGCGACAATCCGCCTGCGGCCTTTGTGTTCGACCTTACGAAGCTTTACTTCCGGCGTACCGACTGCAGACCTCTTCGCATCTGCGGCAGCAGCGGCCCTTGCACTTGAGAGCTTCTCGGCGGTAGTATGGATGTTAACATCAAAACGCTTTGTAAATGTGTGCGGTCTGTCGCCGCCTGCCTTGGAGGCAGCTACCGCCCCGCCGAATCTCGGCATCGGAGCAGTTGATACGACATACAACAGATCGAGAAAACGCTTGGAGAAAGAATCCATTCTCGCATTTGCCACATTCTCGGGCTTCTTGATAAAATCGATCGCTCCGAGTGACAGTGCATCAATGGTCTCTCTGGCTCCCTCGCCTGTTGTGGTGCTCGCCATCAGTACGCGAGCGCTCACACGCGACTTCTGCATCTCTTCCAAAAGCTGTAAGCCCGTCATTCTCGGCATGTATACATCGAGAACAACTGCATCATACTCTTTCTGGCAGATGAGCTTGAAGCCTTCAGCGCCGTCGGTTGCAGTGTTTACAACCTCAAACCTGTCATCGGAATTGATTATATCACAAAACACCCTTCTCATGAGTGCAGAGTCATCGACGATAAGAATTTTT
>CADCPL010000210.1 GCA_902803305.1 uncultured Lachnospiraceae bacterium | reverse complement strand
TCGGTGTCGGCGTCGGTGTCGCTGTCGGCCTTGGCGTCGGTGTCGGCGTCGGTGTCGCTGTCGGCCTTGGTGTCGGTGTCGGCGTCGGCGTCGGTGTCGGTGTCGGCGTTGGCGTCGGTGTCGGTGTCGGCGTCGGTGCCGGCGATACGTTTAGAACGGCGGGTGCTGTCATGTAGGTTCCATCCGTCCCCTGAAGTCTGCAGCTGTATTCGATGTTCTTCATACGGCTGTCCAGACTGTCTATATGAAGATGCGGAGTATTGCTGCCACTGTATGACTCTCCGTATGATCCCGAAGTATCATTTATCTCCTTCCATACTCCCGAGTCCTTCATCATCCACTTATATGAAGAAAGATTATCTCCGCTCGTATTGATATACCTTGACATGTTAAGCGATACATCTGCACTCTTTCCGTGCTCGCCCGTAACAGATGACGGAATATCATACATTATAGTCTTTCTCATGATATACATCCCGTCTACGGCTATCAGATCACCCGGATAACGCTTACAATCGGGGCATATCTCATCTGCCGGTGTCTGTGTCAGTTCAAGCGCCACACGCGCATAGACCGGCATGTTCACATGATCAAGATCTTCAGCCGTCAGCATCAGCCCGTTTCTTGAGGCAAGCTCGTTTCCGGCATCATCCTCAATAAATATCCTTGATGTATAAAGCGAAGAACTTTCCATTTTCGCCTGACATTTCGCACATGATATGTAAGGCGTTCCAAACCATATGTATTCCGCTCCGTATGGCAGTATCCTGTATTCTTTGGTTGTTGTCTTTTCCGTTCCCCTCGTGGCATATTCAAGATGAAAACTATACCCGCATTGTATTCTCCTTGTATCAAGTGCTGTCGTATTCGGGTAATCCGGCGGATCTTTTTGCGGAACACTATCATCAACCGATCTGAAAAACCTGCTCTCCGCGCCCGTATAAGGCGATCCTGCATACACTTCGGTACACATGATCATGATATTTGCAGTGATGATGAGGAGTATCATCACCCTGTCCTTTATCTTTTTTCTTTTATTCATGCCTCTCTCCTATCTTTCGTTTTACTTTTATCTTTTCTTCCTTAACAGTTATCAGCTGCCCTATCCTGTCCTTCATATCCTGATATTCATCCAGACCGTCAAGTTCGTTTTTTGCCATCTTCAGGACCGACAGGGCTTTTGACAGACCCGCTTCCGGATCCGGATCATAATTCTCATAACATCCCGCAATAAAGATCATATTCTCGTATTTCATCTTGGAAGGCGCTCTCTTTACGATATCCGCAAACAGTCTGCCCGTTACGTTCTCTGCGGTTTCCGGATCATAATCAAATCTGCTCTGAATATTGCAAAGTTCTATATACTCTGGCACTTCCCGGTACCTGTCCCTGTCGAGCCTGGAAAAATATGCTGCGGCCGTCCTGTAATCATGCGAAACGAGCATCGAACCCATGGCAAGCTCAAATATGAATTCCTGCTCGCATTCTTCGGACAGGGTACCGCTGTTTATACATGCTCTTATCACGCCCAGTCCCTCGGGAGTATAGCTTCCTTCCTCCATGTATCCGGAAGAGGCGGCAACGAGCTTTGCAGCTGCTTCATTCTGCCTTTCTTTTTTGATCATTCTGCCGATCAAGCATACGCATGCTATTGATATTCCTATGATTATTGAGGAGTAAAAAAAGATCTTTCTGATCCTCCCCGGGATCGATCTGATGTGATCTATCTGTCTTCGTACTTCATCTGCCGTGCTGAATCTGTCTTCTCTTGATATCGCACAGCACCTGATAAGAAATGATTTTTCCGACGAGCAAAGTATTGTTGAATGCCTGATATCATAAAGAGCTGTCTGCGGATCCCTGTCGGGAGGCCGCCCGTGCCTGATCGCATAGTACGTCATTCCAAACGCATATATATCTGCTCTCTCATCAGGCTCTTCATCCTTCATATACTGTTCCGGAGGTGAATACCCGATCGTTCCTACGGGAATGTGATGGTCTGCCAGCCATCCTGCTATCCCGAAATCTATAAGATGCGGCAGTCCGTCCTCCGATACGATCACGTTCTCCGGTTTAAGATCGAGATACAGTATGGGTCTTTTCATATCATGAAGATATGCGAGGGCTTCCATGATCGAGGCTGCCAGGCGAAGGCTCTGCTCTCTCGGCATCCCTCTTCCTCTGCACATGCTCCACAGAGAGCTTCCGGCAACATAGTCGCTGACTATATAAATGTTCCTTTTGTCAGAGAAGGCATCATGGATGCTCGGAAACAACGGGAACTTAACACGCCGCAGTGATTCGATCTCAGTCCTTGCAAACGCATAAGCACCTATACTCTTCCTGTCAAGGATCTTCATCGCTATGCGTCTTCCGACATGACGATCGGCTGCAAGATAAACACTGCTCGTGCCGCCCTCACCTATCTTACGGATTATCTCATATCTTGAATCAATGACTGTTCCTGCTTCCGGCATTCTGACTCCTTTATCGTCACACTGTCCACCTGTGCTCCCAAAATAAACCCATAATCTCCCCTCGGTCAAGGACGTTTGTCAGTTTCTACACCAATACAAGAACACCCGTAATATTAAGGCCTTTCGGGCGTTTTTTGATCGTGAAAAATATAAAAAAAGCCGATTTTCGCATCAGCGAACGATCGGCTTTTTGTTTAAAATGTCATATGGGTTTTATCCGACAAATAATCTTGAAATATCGTTGTACATAACAAGTACGAGAAGTGCAAGCAGAAGTCCTATGCCGACAAGCTGGATCGCACCCTCCACTTTTGCATCGGCAGGTTTGCCGCGGATCGCCTCATACAGAAGGAACAGAAGCTTTCCACCGTCAAATGCGGGGACCGGGAACAGATTGACTATCCCTATATTGGCAGACAACAGCAGCGCGATATTGAGCATACTCACAACTACTGCAAGCGCTCCCATCTCCTTGGCGCTGTCATACTCTTCACCAACTATCTGCGCAGCGCCGACAGGGCCTGCAACATCAGACACTTTGGCCTGGCCGGTAAAGAGCATCCTGACACTGGAGAATGTCATCTTGACCATATACCTGACATACAGGTAGCTTGACTTTACTATATCGATCGCGCCTTTTTCCGCAGGCTCCTGCCCGCCGAATGTAACGCCTATCATGAACCTTCCGTATTCATTGTTCATCTTCGGGATGACTTCTACCTTCTTTTTCTCACCCTCATGTTCATACACGATGGTAAGAGGTTTGCCGTACCCGAGCTCGACGGCCGTTGAAACCTCGGGATACAGGTAGCACCTGCTCCCGTTAACGCTGATGATCTTATCGCCTTCCCTGATGCCTGCAGCATATGCCGCTCCGTCGGTATTTACCTCAGTTACCACGGTATCCGGCATATCGATATAATTCATCAGGAACAGTCCGAGCACAAACGCAAGCAGCAGGTTAAAAAAAGGTCCTGCCAGGGTGGTCGCTATCCTCGACCATACATTTGCTTTTCTGAACGACGAATTGGCGATCATCGAAGCGAGGTCTGTATCCTCATCAGTTCCCGCATCCAGATCGTCAAAAACACATGCTGCTCCGAGCATGATCAGCCTTATCGAGAATTTGGTCCCGCTCTTTGTCTTCCATCCTATGAGCTTGGGTCCGAAACCTATCGTGAACTCCACTACCTCTATTCCGTTGATCCTTGCGATGAGATAGTGTCCGAACTCATGCGTTATGATTATCACAGCCAGTATCGCTATACCGAGTACTATCTTCAATTCTTTTCTCCCAAATGCTCACACATTTTATCAACAGCCGCTATTGCGGCATCTTCAGCTTCAAATATCATATCCACATCAGGATCCGCCGAAACCGGAACAGTGTCCATGGCATTTTTTATAAGACGCGCGATATCGGTAAACCCTATCTTTCCTTTAAGGAACAGTGCGACCGCTCTTTCATTTGCGGCATTGAACACAGTAGGCATACTGCCGCCGCACCTTGCGGCTTCATACGCATACTTAAAGCCCTTAAACTTTTCGGGATCGGGCTTTTCAAAAGTGAGCGATCCGAGCTTTACCAGATCAACCCTCTCTGTGGCAAGGTAAGGTCTTCTCGGATAAAACAGCGCGTACTGGATCGGAAGCTTCATATCGGGGCTTCCCATCTGCGCCATTATCGCCCCGTCGCGGAACATGACCGCGGAATGTATTATGGACTGCGGATGGATCACAACCTCTATATCATCAAGACCGACTCCGAACAGATGACAGGCCTCCATGACCTCAAGTCCCTTATTAACAAGAGTCGCAGAATCAACCGTGATCTTGGCTCCCATGCTCCAGTTCGGATGCTTCAGGGCATCGGCCGCCGTCATGCCCTCCAGCTGCTCATATGAACAGGTCCTGAACGGACCGCCTGATGCCGTCAGTATGATGCGCTCCACATCAGCATGATCCTCGCTGTCAAGCGACTGGAAGATCGCACTGTGCTCGCTGTCCACGGGATAGATCGAAACATTGCATCTCTTTGCCAGCGGCATTATGATATGTCCCGCGCATACGAGTGTCTCCTTGTTGGCAAGCGCTATATCATGCCCTGCTTCTATCGCTGCTATGGTAGGTCTGATGCCGATCATCCCGACCATGGCAGTCACCACCGTATCCGCTTCTTCCATTGAAGCCGCAGCGATCAGTCCGTCCATTCCGGCAAGGACTTTGATGTCCGTATCCTTAAGCCTTGCGGACAGTTCACCGGCAGACTTCTCGTCATACATCGCAACGATCTTCGGGGAAAATTCCCTCGCCTGCTGCTCCATCATATCAACACTTAAGCAAGCCGTCAGTGCAACAACCTCCAGCTCGTCCTTATGTTCTCTTGCTATATCAAGTGTCTGCGTACCGATGGACCCGGTAGAGCCCATCACAACGATTTTTTTCATAAACCTTATCCAAATACCTCAAGAAATAGACCTGCGGTAAAAAATATCATCGGTGCCGTAAATATAACGCTGTCAAACCGGTCGAGTATCCCTCCGTGTCCGGGTATGATATTTCCGTAATCCTTGATATCGTGGTTACGCTTGATCGCACTCGCGGACAGGTCCCCGACCTGTGAAACGACAGCACCTATCGCAGTAAGTGCCGCTGTCGCAGCTATCGGAAATCCCGGAACGGCATATCTGTTTATGCAGTATCCATAGATCGCCCCGAATATCGCAGGGAATACGACTCCGCCTATGGCACCCTCTATAGACTTCTTCGGCGACAGTACCGGTGCGAGCCTGTGCTTTCCGATCAGCATACCCGTAAAATATGCGAACACATCACAAAACCATGATGAAAAGAATATCAGCCATACAACGAATATCCCCTGTTCGAGCGATCTTGTCATATACACGAAACCGAGCATCACGCTGACATAGAAAAATCCGAAGAATGTCGGCATTATCGAAGATGCATTATACTTCGGAAAAGTAAACACGTACACACCCATAAATACGATCATCAGCAGCACGATGACAAAAAGCAGCGCATGCATCGACTGTGTGACCCCCATAATGATATAGTACGCAACGGTTGCCGCATATCCGACCCCCGTAAGAAGATCGATGTATTTTCCGTCAGAAAGAAGCCCGACGGCGTGATAGAACTCATACAGTCCGACAACGGATACGCCTGCTAGAAGGACCAGAAGATATGCTCCTCCCAGCCATGCACATAAGAGCATGAGTGCTGCAACCACTATTCCGCTAAGTACTCTTACCTTAAACATCACACCTCCCGGGCATGACCGCCGTAACGCCTGTCTCTGCTGCTGTATGCTTCGCACGCGCGGATAAGTTCTTCTTTGGAAAAATCAGGCCAATGCACATCGGTGAAATAGAACTCCGTATACGCCAGCTGCCACAGCAGAAAATTGGACAGTCTCTGCTCACCGCTCGTTCTGATCAGAAGATCGGGAGCGGGCAGACCTTTCGTATCAAGATATTCATCCATTAGCTGCTCTGTTACAGGGCCCGTGATCTTGCCGGCTGCTATGTCTTCATTGATATGATTCACGGCGCGCACTATCTCATCACGGCTGCCGTAATTGATCGCAACCTGAAAATGCAGTCCCGTATTATCCTTGGAAGCTTCCTCAAGTGCGGCTATCGACTCCCGGATATCGGGATCGAGTCTTGACTTGTCGCCGATGACCCTTACGCACATATTGTTCTTCTTCGCAGTCTGACGACACGTTTTCATGTAATTGCGAAGAAGCTTCATAAGCTGGTCGACCTCGTCCTCGGGTCTCGACCAGTTCTCGGTTGAAAAAGCATATACCGTCAGATAATTGATACCCATCTTATATGCTTCTTCACATATGACCTCGACCGTCTTGGCTCCCTGGATATGCCCGTAGTTTCTCGGCATACCCTTGGCCTTGGCCCAGCGTCCGTTACCATCGAGTATTATGGCAACATGATCAGGAACGTTCATGAACTATCTCCCATATAAACAGAGGACCACGCCCTCTGTCGTGGTCTCTATACCGTCATTATTTCTTTGGATTTTGCATCCACCATAGAATCGATCTCTTTGATGTATTTATCCGTCAGCTTCTGAAGTTCATCCTCAAGATCCTTGACTTCGTCCTCGGACAGGTCTTCCGCCTTCGTCAGCTTCTTAAATGCATCGTTTCCGTCACGCCTTATATTACGGACCGCAACCTTGGCATCCTCACCCTTTTTCTTGATCTCCTTGGCAAGTTCTTTTCTTCGCTCTTCCGTAAGTTCCGGGAAAACAAGCCGTATGACGCTTCCGTCATTCGACGGATTGATGCCGATATCCGAGGCCTGAATGGCCTTCTCGATATCCTTCAGTATGCTCTTCTCCCAAGGCGCTATCTGTATCGTCCGTGGATCCGGAACAGATACATTTCCCACCTGCTGTATGGGAGTCGGCGTTCCGTAATAGTCAACGCGCAGCTTATCAAGTACATGAGGATTCGCACGTCCTGCGCGAACCGTAGCGTACTCATTCTGAAGATGGTCTATGGTCTTGGCCATCTTGTCCGAATATTCCTTAACTCTTTCACTCATACCTTCTTCTCCTTGATCTTAAGCTTGCGGGGCCGCCTTGATATGCTACACGGTTATCCGTGTACCGCATTCCCCCTTCGCGGCATCAACGATCCCGTTCTCTTTGCCCAGTGAAAAAACATACATCGGCATCTTATTTTCCATTGCAAGTATGGATGCCGTAAGGTCTATTACCTGAAGCTTCTTATCGATCACTTCTTCTATCGTGATCTCATCATATCTCTTGGCGCTCGGATCCTTTGCGGGATCACGGTCATATACGCCGTCAACTGCCTTGGCAAGAAGTATCGCATCCGCATCAACCTCGATCGCACGAAGAACAGTTCCGGTATCCGTTGAAAAATACGGATGTCCTGTCCCTCCCGCGAAAAATACCACCATACCTTTTTCAAAGTATTTGTTGGCACGGTCCTTGGAGAACAGCTTGGTAAAGGAACCGATCTCAAAAGGTGTCAGTATGTTCGTCTTCATCCCTTCGGATCTGAAAATCTCCGACACATAGATACAGTTCATTACCGTTGCCAGCATTCCGATCTGATCGGCTTTGGTACGGTCGATCCTCTCACTGCTGCGGCCTCTCCAGAAATTGCCGCCGCCTATCACTATGCCGACCTGTATGCCCATATCGGTTATCTGCTTTACCTGAACGGCAACAGCCCTGACAGTATCTTCATCGAAACCGGTCTTTTTATCTCCGGCAAGAGCTTCTCCGCTGAGCTTAAGCAATACACGCTTCATATATCATCAACCTTCCGTAAAGAAGCTTGAAGGGCTGACCTCTGCGTAGCACTGCGAGCACAGACCCTCGATTGCAGCACCGTTGTTGATCTGAATTGACTTACTCTTGATGTTACCCATGATGATCGCGGTGGAATCAAGAACAACGGGACCCTTAACATCTATATCGCCCTTAACCGCTCCGGCGATGACTGCCGAACTGGCTGACATGTTACCCTTGATAACAGAGCTCTGTCCTACCTTGATCGTTCCGTTCGATACAACCTCTCCGATTATCCTTGCGCCGTCCGCAAAGATCTCTTCAGCCTTGGAATCTCCCTCGATGTTACCTGTAACATTGAGCTTGCCCGCAACTGTAACATTACCCTTGACGGTACCCATGATATCGAGTGATCCGTTCGTTGTGATATCACCGACAACAGTCATGCCGTTGGGTATCACACCGGTCTCATCAACGCCTTCCGCATATGTATTGATAGGAGCGGGACGTTCTGTATTCTGAGGGAATATAGGCTCGGTAACCTGATTGGGAACCTCCTGCTTAACGGGTTCCTGTGAGAAAATGGGCTCAACAGGCTTGGGAGCCTCTACCTTGGGCTCTTCCGGAGCAAATATAGGCTCTACAACAGGCTTGGGCTCCTCTGCCTTGATCTCCTCCGTATATACAGGGATCTCAACAGCGGGCGCAGGTGCGGGAGCGGGTTCCGGCGCGGGCGCAGGTGCAGGCTCTGCAACAGGTGCAGGTGCGGGAACAGGTTCCGGTTCAGGCGCAGGTGCAGTCTCGACTGCAGGTGCAGGTTCTTCAAATACAGGTTCTGCAGCGCCTGTATCATCAAGCCCTTTGATAAGCTCGGCAAGATCGTCCTGTCCTATGGGAGCTGCGGTTTCCGAAATGGTATCAACCATCTGCGGAGCTGCATCGCTTGCTCCTTCCTCCGGCATCAGTTCGTTGACCGCCTGTGATAAATCGTCCTTAAAATCCTTGAAAAAGCTCATTTTTACTCCTCCGTTAATAATTATTGTGTATAGTGATGTATTACGATCGTTTCGTCGTCTATAGGAACTATCGGGATGCCCTTCTCCTGTATCGCCTCTATTATCTCAGGCAATGCTTCGACCGTGCTGGTCTTGTTGGAAAGGTCATGGAACAGTATCATCGCCTCTTCGAATTCGCAAAGATCACTAAGTGAATTCTCGATGATCTTTTCCTTCGGAAGCATCGGATTGGTAGCGTCTCCCGATACTATATTCCAGTCATAATAAGTAATGCCTCGTTCATCAAGTACTTTGATGAATTCCTTCATCGGTATCTTGGAAACACTGTTGCTCGAACCGCCCGGAAAACGATAACCGGCAGGTTCCTTTCCTGTAACATCCTCGATAAGCGCCGTGATCTTATCAAGATCCTCCGTGAACGCATCAACCGATGAATATATCTCGTTATACTTGTGTGTATACGAATGCATGCAAAGAACATGTCCTTCGTCCACGATCCGCTTGTACATCCGTCGGAGATTCTCATTCTCCGTTCCGACAACAAAAAAGTTGCCCTTCACACCGTATTCATCGAGTATATCGAGTATCTTCCCCGTATTTGCCGACGGTCCGTCATCAAAGGTAAGATACACCTTCCTGGGCCATGCGGTTCTCGGAGAACCCGCCGCAGCCGTACCACCTTCAATGGCACCAATATCGATCAAAGACAACTCATTGGATATAGCCCCCACAGCATCGCTGAGTTCATCGACCGAAGACCCCATCGAACTGACCTTCTCGATAAGGCCGTCCTGATTAGTCGACAGGAGCTCTATCTCTTCCTGCATCGCGTCGATCCTTCTATTTTCCCTGAAAACAAGGATAAACAAAGAGATGCATAAGATGATCGATATGAGAAACACAACATACGGACCGAACAAAAGCAGCTGCTTTAATCTTCGTACACGCATACTCAGCCCCCATATGTATCATATTATAGAGTTTTTTATTATCACTTGCAACAATATATTGTAGTTTTATGAAAAAAGAATAAAAAAAGGAGATGCCTGCGCATCTCCTTAAAATCATTATCTGTTGATCAATATCCGTACTCCTGAGCCCAATAGTTCGTGCCGTCATCGGTCTGGTAGATACCGATAGCCATCTTCTTAAAGTCAGGATAAAGGATGTTGTCCTTATGAGTAGGGCTGTTCATCCATGCGGTGTTTGCTTCATCGGCACTGTCATATCCGAATGCAAGGTTCTC